>JAYUFH010000358.1:0-10646 GCA_043738765.1 Pseudomonadota bacterium
ACGCCCTCCCTCGGCGGGCGGCGGGATGAAATCGCCGATCTGGCGCGCGCCTTCGACCACATGGCGCAACGCCTGGAGGAAATCATGAATTCCCAGCGCCGCTTGGTGGGTGACGTCTCACACGAACTGCGCTCGCCGCTGGCACGCCTGCAAGTAGCGCTGGGTCTGGCGCGTCAACGCACCGAGGGGCGGGGTGCTACGGAGCTCGATCGCATCGAGCGCGAGGCGGAACGCTTGAACGAGCTTATTGGCCAGCTGCTGTCCCTGGCCAAACTCGAATCCGGCGTCACCGAGGTGGCGCGCCAGTCGGTGGATCTGATGGAGATGCTTGAGGGCGTCGTGAGCGACGCCGATTTCGAGGCGCGTGCGCAGCACCGGCGCGTGACGCTCGCCAGCAGCGTGCCCGCCATCATCACGGGCGATGCGCGCCTGCTACAGAGCGCCCTCGACAATATCGTGCGCAACGCCCTGCGCTACACCGCCGATGGCACGCAAGTGAGTCTGTCCCTGGCACGTCACTCCACCCCCACGGAACATTGGCACATCGCCATCCGCGATCACGGCCCGGGTGTGCCCGAGGCGATGCTGTCTCAGTTATTCGAACCCTTTGTACGGGTGGGCGACGCGCGCGACCGCGCGAGCGGTGGTTATGGCCTGGGTCTGGCGATTGCGCAACGGGCGATACGCCTGCACGCCGGGGAGATCTCCGCGCGCAATGAACCGGAGGGCGGACTGACGGTGGACGTGCGCCTGCCCATCGCGAACCCGGCGGCATCAACGTGAAAAACTATTTATCAAGGAGTCAACACGGAATGGCACTTACTTTAAGACCTAGCGCCTGTAGGGTGAGCATCGCCCACCCTACAACTGCTGTCGTTCACCGATATTTTTACCGCCGTTATCCACCCTACCCAGGGGGACCCACACGGTGACCCGTCAACGGGGATGACCGCCAACGCAAAAACACGATCTCGCCATGACGGCAATACGCCTTATTGCCTTTAAGTAAGTGCTATTCGGGTCAACGCGGAATGGTGGTTACTTGAGGACGTGGGCACACAAATGCCCACCCGTAGACCAACGTTTAATGATCGCGCTGCGACCAGTCCTTGTCGGACAACACCCTGTCCAGGACATCTCCAACCCCCCACCACCAGCCGCGCGCCTGGTAGAACAACATACTCTTGGGTTTTTCCTCGCGCCTATACCGCACCGACGAAGCCGCGCTGCTGGCCATGGCCAGCAGGCCCTGCTGATATTGCTCGCGATCGGGCCTGAATCCTTCCTTGATGCGTACGTCGAAATTAATGTTAAGCAGAAATACGGAGCTGATATCCTTGAGGTGAAACGTCTGCCAAAAGGGGAATACGGCATCCGGGCTCGAATAGCCGCGGGTCTGCAGGCATTCCACCACGATATTGCTGGCGGCATCGGTGTAGATGACGTGGGGTTCGACCACCCGGATCTGCTGTTGACCCGCATAACGGATAATCGCACAGCGGCGCGTTTTGGTGGCCTGGAGGATTAATTTCAGTACGTCGCTCATACCAGATTCCCTGCGGGTTCCCTGCTTGCCTGGACTTTTTAGTATAGGCAGGGGTCGCCACGGGGGCCGCGTCCGACGATGCGCGTGTGAATTCTCCAGATGAGCGGCACGGGTGGCACCCACGCCCGGCCATCTGCGCTATGCTATCTCCATCCTTATATATAGAGACTGCTAGTGCCCCAAGACCTCCGCGGCGATATCAAACCCGCTGCCGTGGAGCGGTTCTCCCTGGCTGCCCTGAATATGATGGACATCAGCCGATCGATGATCACCCAGGCGCTGCAACAAGGCTTTCGCGTGGAAAAAAAGGCCGATGCCTCTTTCCTCACCAGCGTCGATCTGGACGTGGAGCGACAACTGCGCCGGATGATCACTGAACAATTTCCCGATCACGGCATCCTCGGCGAGGAACTCCCGCCGCACCTGCCGGCCGCGGCCTATCGGCAGTTCCCTCGGCGGCTTTTACGCGCAATACCTGGCGCGGGAGTTCGACGCGCGCATCGTGCTCATCAACCCATCCATCCATCCGGATGTCACCCTACTGCGCTGCGTCGGCCCTAACCACAACGAAGCCACGGGGGAGGACTACCTGCTGACCGCGGACGACGTCCGCGCACTGGGTGACTATCGCGTACCGACTTGCGACCCGCGCAGCCCGACGCTGTTGCTGTTGGATACCGGGGACGAGCTGTTGGATTACCGCGTGGCCGAGGAAAGGTATCGGGGATGCGGAAAAACCATGGTGTATGCCGGCGGCAGCCACCGCTTCGAGCACCTTGACGAAGCGGCAATGGAAATACGCCGTCTGCACGCTGCCTGAATTATGTCGTTGCCTGCGGGTGTTGCTCATATCACCACCTGGTGAGCCCCTGAACCAACACCTGCCACCAGGGTAGGTGTGCGTCCTGCGCACCGGGAATTCAGTCAATGGATGCAACAGCAACCATGAGAACCGGCTTGATCGGAATATCCTTAAGTCTGGACTTACCCCGCCAGTCCTGCTGGGCAAGGCGGGCCACCGCCACCTAACTCCTCCTCCGCGCAACCACGGCCTGTTTATTTAAGCCCACGGGCGCCGTCAGGCAAGCGCTACGATCCGTGCCGGCCGCGGACTGAAGTAGGTCGCACTTGATGCCAGCGCCCGGGATGTGTCAGTCTTTAATAACACATCGCCACCACCCAACCCCTGAACGCCATGAATCGAAGACAGTTTTCCATCATTATTCTGCTGATCATCGTCGGCCTGTTCGCGCTACCGATATTTTTTGCTCCCAAACCGACGACGACCACAGCGGCCGGCATGACCCTGATTCCCCCACGCGGGGAGATCGCGGCGTTTGAACTGCGTGACCAGCACGATCAGGTATTCGATCTGGCGCGCCTGCATGGCAAATGGAGCCTGCTGTTCTTCGGCTACACCCACTGCCCGGATATCTGTCCCACGACCCTGGCTACGCTGAAACAGGTGCACCAGCTCCTGGGTGAGCAGAACAAAATCATCCAGTATGTATTTGTGTCGGTGGATCCGGCGCGCGACGCGCCGGAAGTCATGGAGCGTTACACCCGTTATTTCGATCCGGACTTTCTTGGTATCAGCGGCCCTCCGAGTGAGCTCGACAAACTGACCCAGGCCCTGGGGGCCTACTACCATGTGGACAAGAACACCGCGGGTGATTATCTGGTGGACCACAGCGCCGCCGTGTTCCTCGTGGACCCGCAGGCGCGCATGCGCGGGCTTTTTTCCGCCCCGCAGAACGCGCAGCAGATGGCGGCCAACCTGCGCCACCTGGAAAAATTTTGATGCGGCGCCTGCACCTGTCACTGATGTTTCTGGTCGCCTTAGTCACCACTACCCATGCCGCTACGACTCCGCAGGTGCAGGATGCGTGGATCCAGGAGGCGCCCCCCGGCGCGACGGTCCTCGCGGCCTACCTGGTGATCGTCAACCCCGGCGCCCAGGCCCAGACCCTGGTGTCCGTCTCCAGCCCGGATTTCGCGGCGGTGGAAATCCATGCCAGCCAAATCGTCAACGGTGTAGCCAGCATGACGCATCTTAAGGACTTGAGCATCCCGGCCCAGGGTCGACAGGTCTTAGCGCCAGGTGGCACGCACCTCATGCTCATGCGGCCCAAGCACGCGCTGCGTGCTGGAGACCCGGTACGCCTGCGGTTGCAATTCAGAGGCTCCGCCCGACTCGATGTCAGCGCCAAAGTAACGCGCGCCGGAGCCGACGTTATCCATCAACACTGACGAAACGAAATCGACGTGACCGGCAACCGCCGCCTAAAGCAAAGGTTACAACGAGGCTGGTCATTACCAACTTCAAAGGTCCGTCTCCAGCCGCGGATTCTTCAGAATGGCGTCGAGCACGGCCTGCAGATTCTTCCAGGGCTCCCTGCCGGGTTGCGTCAGTGGATCGGGACGCAGGCTGCCGTCGGCGGCGTGCAGGTGATTCGGGCAGGTCGCGAGCTGGGCGTGCCTGGGCGCCGTGTCAATACGCCCCTCCCCGCCCGGCCACTGCCAGTAGATGGAATATTCATCGGCGCCGGCGAAACGCAGCTCCACCCCGAGACCGCTATCGAACAGCAGGGTCAACGCGTCAAGGGACTGGCGCGGTACGCCTTGCAGACGCTCGCCGTAGTGCGTGACCACCGCGTCGGACAGCTGGGCATGCAGGTTCCTGCCTCCGCCACCCGGGTTTATCTGCAACATATAATCACGCAGCTGCGCGCGTACCGCCAGGCGTGTCGATTCGATGATCCGGGCGCCGAGATAATCCTCGTAGGCCGTATGCTCGATGATGCGGCCGGCACGCAGTCTGTCGTACAGATCATCTTCGCTGGCCACGGCATGGCGTGCGAGCAGTGTCATGTGGGCCTCACGCAATTCGATCAGCAGCATCGCAAGGCGGTCGAGGACAGCGACATCCTCGGGGGCGAGATTTTCATAGAAATTGGCCATAGGCTCCCTACATTTCGCGGTCGTGCGCGGCACCGCCGTACAGATCGACCATATCGATGGTCACCTCGCCAAAGGCCAGCACGCTGCCGCCGTATTTTTGCGCGAACGCCTGGGCATCCGCGCGCGCGGCGAAGGCGGCCAGGGTCGGGCCCATGGAGCCGTGCTGACGGCTGCCGCGCACATAGTAGGCGCTGTGCGCGTCGATCCACTGGCCCTTGGGCTCACGCCATTCCGCCCTGGCCATATCCTGGGTGAAGACGGCGCGGATATGCTTCTGCTGTTCCGGCCGCAGCATGATGGAAAACATTTCAACCGTATCACAGAAAAAATCGGTGCTGCCATCGGCATAATGAATCTGTCCCTTGGGACCGGGATAATCCATCAGCGTCATGCCATCGAGGGAACACACCGTGCCCTGAGTAACCTCCTGCGACACAGGCGGGGGAAGCTCCTTGGTACACGCAGCCAAAGCCAGCACTACTGCAAGCAGGTGTGGCAATCTGCCGGGCTTGATCGAATACGGCGACATGGTCTTCTCCATGAATTATTTGAATTTCACATAGGCCGCCGCAAGCGGCGCCGCGATCCAGAACAGCATGATGCCACCGAGCAACCAGGGATTGGCCAGCGTCGGAGGAAACACGGTGGCCAGACCGTAGAGTGAACGAACTTCCTCCATGCTGAATATATTGAGCACGCGAAATACGTCCGCTGGATTCAACATCAGCAGCAGCGGAAAAACCGGACCGGCAAACTGCCCCTCGGTGAGTACCAGCAGGCCGAGTAGGATCAGATCATAAACCAGCACGTACAGGAACCACATGCCGATAGCGACACCACTGGCCACCACCTTGTTGCTGGCCATCACCGAGATCAACACCGCCAGGCTGAGAAAGGCCATGCCCATGAGGAGTGCGCTGAACATGAACCCGGCGTAGTGGAACAAAGACTGCATGTCCAATTGGTACGACAGGATAAGCCCCACCAGGCCGAAACCGGCGAGGGTGGAAAACGCCAAGGCCGCCGCCAGTCCGAAATATTTTCCCAGCAGCAGTTCGAGCCGGGTCAGGGGCATGGAGAGCAATAGATCCAGGGAACCGCGCTCGCGCTCGCCGACGATGGCATCGTAGCCCAGGATCAAGGCGATCAACGGCACCAGGTAGATAGCCAGACTCACCAGGCTGGCGATAGTCAGGTCGATGCTTTTAAAACCAACCGCGCCCTGCTGTGCGGCACCGAAGTAGGCGATGACCAGAGCGAACAAGGTGAAAATCACCGCCACCGCCAGCACCCAGCGGTTGCGGATGCGGTCCCAGAATTCTTTCTGTGCGATGGTGACGATTTGTCTGAATTCCACGCTCTGCATGTCAGGCCTCCGCGTAGCCGAGGAACACGTCTTCCAGAGACGGTTCCTGCAACTGAATGTCGATGATGGCGTCATGCAGGTCCGTCAGCCGGGCGAGGACGTGCATTTTATCGCGCCGATCACACACAATATTGGCGCTGTCGGCAAGCATACTCATCTCGCAGCCGGCGATGCCCCGCAGGGCGGTACGCAACGATGGTTCCGCACCGGCGCGCAGGTCCACCTGAATATGCAGCGGCAGCTTGAGGGCATCGCGCAGACTCTGCACCGTGCCCGACGCCTGGATGCGTCCCATCTTCATCAGGGCCAGCCGGTCGAGACGCCCCTGTATCTCGGCCAGGTGGTGCGACGACAGGATGGCGGTGACACCCTGCTCTTTCAGTTCTTCCAGTATCCGATAGAAGTCGCGCGTCGCCTCCGGGTCGAAGCCGGTGGTGGGCTCGTCCAGGAACAGGAGATCCGGTCCGCCGAGCAAGGCCTGGGCAAAACCCAGTCGCTGGCGCATGCCCTTGGAATATCCGCGCACCGGGCGACGCGCGGCGGACCCCAGCCCAACCTTCTCCAGCAGGGGCAAACAGGTACGCTTGTCCGCATCCTTGAGCCTGGCAAAGAACATCAGCGTCTCCAGGCCGGACAGGTTTTCATAGAACACGACATTCTCCGGCAGGTAGGCGATACGCCGGCGCACCTGACGGAAGCGTTCGCCGCGCACCGATTCGCCATTGATGCGGATCTCTCCCTGGGTCGGCGGCAGCAGGCCCAGCATCATTCTGAGCAGCGTGCTCTTGCCGGCGCCGTTATGTCCAATGAGCCCGAAGATCTCACCTTTGGAAACGGTGAACTCGACATTGTCGACGGCACGAATGTCGCCGAAATACCGTGACACGGCCTGCACTTCAATGACGGATTTTTTCAAGCCACTGACTCCAATCAGGCCGCAATGGGCGCATTCTAGGATGAGGATCGACGATGCTGGGCGCACGCAACAACGGAAACTGCCGGCTGATCATGCGCAGCGTCTGAACCGCCGGACTGTTCAGCAGCAGCTTCACGTAGGGATATCGCCAGCTCAGGCGATCGACCACATCGTTGGCCTCGTACGGAACGTCGCCGATGCCGTCGCCGTCCCGGTCCCAGCCGACGTAGTTGCTCCAGTAGTTCCCGGTCTTTTCGCCCCAGCGCACGTCACGCGATGCCACGTAACGCACTTGGTTCTGGTTGAGGATAAAATCATTACCCTCCACTTCGTTGTTGTACGAGCCGGCCCACAAGTGTACGCCGATGCGGTTGCCGATCACCAGGTTGTTCTTGATAACATTGTACTCCGCATCATAGATAAAGAATCCCTTGCCGTTGCCCGCCACCACATTGTTCTCAATAATCGAATCCTGGAGGGTACGCAGCATGATGCCATGGTCGGTATTGCCCCAGGCGATGTTGTTGCGCACTATCTGGTTGCGCGTTTCCATAAGCGCCAGACCGCTGCGGTTCAGGTAAGACTCGTTGCCCTCCCAGACATTGTAATAGGAATTCATGTAGTGCGTTCCATAACGCAGTTGGTGCAGCTTGTTATTGCGGAATAAAGCGTGATGCGATACATCGACATAAATCCCGTCGCGCGCGAAACTGATGTTGTTGCCGATGATCTGCGCGCCGTTGGTATTATACAGCTGTATGCCGTTGCCACGCTGCGACGACAACAGGTCGCGCTTGCCGCTAATCAGATTGTTGATAATCTGCACGTCGTTCACGCCCTCGATCCACAGCCCGAACAGGGTATAGGCGAGATCGTTGTTCTTGATGGTTGCACGGTGCGCCCCGGGAACAATATAGATACCGGCATTCTGCGCCGTGAGATCGCTGCCGCTGTCGCGGATGATAAAGCCATCGACCGTCACGTCCGGCGCGATGATGCGGATGACATCGCCGCTGTCGCCGCCGCTGAGGGTCGGACGGTCCTCGCCGCGTAGCGTGAGTGGCTTGTCTATTACCAGGTGCTCTTCATAATAGCCGTGCTCAACGCTTACCACATCGTGCGCCTTTGCCGACTTCAACGCCACGGCGATGGATTGCCCCGCCTGCACTCGCAACTCATCCGCCTGCAGCGCCGGACCATTCAGCAACATCGCCAGTGCCAGAAACACGCTACAGACGGGCGACACACACTCGCGGGCGGTTAACGCTGATACGGGAAATTTAAGTTTCACGCCGTTATTCCGTCCAATCACCGGGGAAAAATACCGAGCCAGCTGACTATGAGAAAAAGCAGCACGCCAATGAGGAGATTCTTCGTCGCGACATAAAAAATAATATCGACGGTATCGGCCTTGCGCAGATTGCGCTGCCACCAGGGGCCTTCCTTGACCCACGGCTTGCAACGCCGGCGGCACAGGACTTCGTAGACGCTCCAGCCTGCCCACCAGGCGATCACCGCCACGGAATCGATGCGCCCGACGGCGGCGAGTATCCATGCCACGGTCACCACCACGGCGAGACCGATGCCCGCCGCCTTGATCGACGACTTTTGCGTCAGAAAGCCCGGACCCCAGGGCAGCAGGTGATCCTTGGCCTCCGCCAGAATCCACGCAACGACAGAAAGTTTTTCTTTTCCATCGGGTATCGGCATCTGTCCCGGTCCTGCGTTTTGTTTGACCATGGCACACCTCATCGATATGTTGAGTACATCGCCAGTTCCTGCACGCTATGCCGTGCGCGCGTTCTTAATGGCGGCCTTCATCGTCTCCAACGGCACAAAGTAGCCTGCGTCGTCGATGCGAGTCAGGGGCTGCCCCGCCTTTTCACGCCGCTTGCGCTCCTGCGACAGCGGCGGACAGGCATGCGAGTCATAATACATAACCATGCAATCGAGGCACAGCAGACATTCACGCTGATCGATCTTGCCCGCGGCGTCGATCGCCAGGGAACCACAACCCTTGGCGCACGCCTTGCACGTGGTGCATTCCTGTTTGCGCTTGAGCCCAAAGAAGCGGAAGGTCGACGGAATGGCCAGCGCCGCGCCCAGCGGACAGAGGTATTTGCAGAAGGGGCGCTCGATGAACGCGGCGGCCACGAACAGCACCCCCCAGTACAGCACAAACGGCCAGGAGCGATTCCACACGCCCACCAGGAAGGTCGTCTTGAAGGGCTCGACCTCGGCCATTTTCTCCGCCGTGCCCAGGGCATAGAACGACACCGCCAGCAACACGGCGAAGATAATATATTTTATCCATTTGAGTTTGTCGTGCAGCGGCTTGGAAAACTCGAACTGGAAACGACGCAACCCGAATGTGCGGGCGAGCTTGTGCACGATCTCGCTCATGGCGCCGTAAGGGCACAGCCAGCCACAGAACAGGCCGCGCCCCCACACAAATACAGTGATGAGAATGAACCACCAGAAGATGAAGATGATCGGGTCCGACAGGAACAGCTCCCATTTCCATTGATAAACCAGTGAATGGAACCAGGTCAGCACGTGGGTGATGCTCGGCTGGGCCATGGAGTAGTAACCGACAAACCCGAAGCTGCTGGCCCAGAGAAAATATTTCGGCCAGGACACCCAACGTTTGTCTTTGTGATTGGCGCGCCGCACCAGTTTTTGCCGCAACCGGTAGATAACAACCGCCGCCGCAAGCAACAGGCCGAACAGCACTACATCCCACTGCTTTACCTTCCACACCCGCAACCAGACCGGCTCCGGCCGCTCGACCATGGGCCGGCCACCCTCCAGGTAGGCGGCCGGCAGCCAGTACTCCTTGTCGAAGTTGATAAAGGTCTTAACACCGGTTTCCCGGTCGACACGGTTGGCGAGAAAAACGAAGCGCCATGGCCAGGCAGCGCTGAAGTTGGCGCCGCGCACGATAAAGATACCGGACTCCTTGAACTCGGGCGCACCCTCGGCCTCGATGCCGTAGAGATTGAGATAATCGGTATCACGGAAGGTGTAGGTGTCGTTCTCCTGCGCCACCTGGATACGGTCATAGATGCCGCCGCGCACGAAGCCCGAGCCCTTGAACGATGCGCTGCCGTTGGCGATGACGAAGATCGCCTGTTCGTTCGGCTTGAGGTCGGCCATCAGGCGCCGGTAGTTGTCGTCGCCGAGGATGCTGCGGCCGATAACCGGGGCGTTCAAATATCCGAAATAGAGATCGATGTAGGGCTGGCCGGTATCCTCCACGCCGACATCAGCCGGCTGCACGCTGAGCCGTCGCACACTGCCTTCCTTGACCAGCGCATTCCAATCGTGCGTCCCCTGCAGGTTGGTAAACCGCGCCATTGGTCGCACCTGCGCCTTCAAAATACCGACCTGCCTGGCAACGGCCATGCCGCTGCGCAGGATGACCTGGTTCTCGGAGATGACGGTCACGGTGGCGCCGCTGATGGCATCCACGCCGATGTAACCGTCGCCTTCCCGCGACTTGCCGATTTCGATCTTGTCGCCGACGAACTTGCCGACATACTGCCGGGTGAACTTGATGAGTTCGCTTTCGGGGATGCCGACCAGCAGGATAGGCTCGCTGTGCTTGAGGATGCGGATGCCGGTGATGATGCCCTTGGTATCCATGCCGATGAGGGTGACCACCGGCTTGCCGGAGTAGGCCGGGATGTCGACGATGTCGGTGGAGAGAAACACGTAACCGAGCAAACGCGGCTTTCCGGCGGCGCTGCCATAGGCCTCGACGTAACTTGGCCGGCCCATGCGCTTCGAGAAGTGGCCGGCGCCGGGGATCACCTCACTACAGGGGGCGTAGGCGCACAGGTCCGGGTCCGTCGACA
>JAYUFH010000359.1:0-1485 GCA_043738765.1 Pseudomonadota bacterium
AAAGATGGAGCGGGTGATGGGAATCGAACCCACGTCTAAAGCTTGGGAAGCTTTCGTTCTACCATTGAACCACACCCGCGATGCCGGACCAGTTTACGATAGTTTAGCGCAAGGTAACAACTGCGCCCGGACGGCAGGGCGTTACCCTGGCAGGAGGCGCGCGCGGTTTCCGCCGCGATCAGGGCGGGGGTGTAAGCAGCGTGCAGGGTGGGCGAGCCCCGGGGGTGGCGGAAGTGCAGGCTACGCAGGTGGCAGCGCGTAGGGTGGGCATCGCCCACCAAACGTGGCAGCTCTGGACCCCGTAGGTGGGCGATGCCCACCCTATCGGTGAAGGTTTTAAGTATGCTATTCGCCGCTGGGCAAGGTTCGGCCTCCCAGTGCGGACGGCGGCTGCATTTCCAGCGTTCTGACGATACAATGGCGTGTTGATACAGTCAGAGGCAGGCCATGACCGGTGCAGCGAACGTGCGTATCACCCTGAACGGTGAGGAAAAGACCCTGGCGGCGACCGTCACGGTGGGGGATTTATTGCGCGACATGGGCATGGCCGACAAACGTGTGGCGGTGGAGCTCAACCGGGAAATCGTACCGCGTAGCCGGCACGCCGAGGTGTGTTTACAGGACAACGATCGTGTCGAAGTGGTGGCGGCGATAGGAGGCGGGTGATGACGGGTAAAGTTTCGACATTGAAGGTGGCGGCGGGTGCCCAGGATAATCTGGTCATCGCCGGCAAGTCCTACCGCTCGCGCCTGCTGGTGGGTACCGGCAAGTATAAGGACCTGGAGGAGACACGCCGCGCCACCGAGGCGAGCGGGGCGGAGATCGTGACCATCGCCATCCGCCGCAGCAACATCGGGCAGAACCCCAACGAGCCGAATCTGTTGGATGTATTGCCGCCGGATAAATACACCCTGCTGCCGAATACCGCCGGTTGCTACACCGTGGAGGACGCGGTGCGTACCTGTCAGTTGGCGCGTGAACTGCTGGATGGCCACGACTTGGTAAAACTGGAAGTGCTGGGTGACCCGAAGACGTTGTATCCGAATGTGACGGATACCCTCAAGGCCGCCGAGATCCTTATTAAGGACGGCTTCAAGGTCATGGTCTATACCACCGACGATCCCCTCATCGCCAAGCGTCTCGAAGAAATGGGTTGCGTGGCGGTGATGCCCCTGGCCGCACCGATCGGCTCGGGCCTCGGCATCCGCAATCCCTACAACATCCGCCTCATCGTGGAAAACGCCAAGGTGCCCATCCTGGTGGACGCCGGTGTTGGTACCGCATCGGATGCGGCCATCGCCATGGAGCTGGGTTGCGACGGCGTGCTGATGAACACCGCCATCGCCGCGGCGCGCGATCCGGTGCTCATGGCCTCGGCCATGAAAAAGGCCATCGAGGCGGGACGCGAGGCGTACCGCGCCGGGCGCATTCCGCGCAAGGCCTATGCCGCGGCATCATCGCCCATTGATGGCACGTTTTTCTGAT
>JAYUFH010000360.1:0-1482 GCA_043738765.1 Pseudomonadota bacterium
GACCGCACCGAGGACATCGTGCCCATGGCGCAGCGTCTGTTGGCGGTGCATGCGGGTATACAGGGCATCAATATCCCGGGGTTGTCGGACGAGGCGCAAACCCACCTGCTGGCGCATTTCTGGCCGGGCAATGTGCGTGAACTGGACAACCTTATGCAACGCGCGTTGATTATGCTGCGTGGCGACACCATCGGCCTGGCCGACCTGCAGCTGGAGTTGCTGCCGCTCGGTGTGCGGCGACAGGCAACTGCCACTGCCGCCGCCGCACCGCCGGCGACGGGTGCAGAGGGTAGCGACGCGCTGGGCGACGACCTCAGGTCGCACGAGCGCAACCTGATCATGGACGCGCTGAAAACCGGTATGGGCAGCCGCAAGGCGGCCGCGGAACGACTCGGCATCAGCCCACGCACCCTGCGCTATAAACTGGCGCGACTGCGCGAGCAGGGTGTTGAGATTCCGGGTTGATGCATTCGGGGCGGATAGAACTTATACAGTAGTACGGCAGGAGAGAAAAAAATGAACGATATTAATGTCAACCAGCTGTTAACGCAGATGCGGGCGATGACCTCGCTCGCCCAGGGTCAACCGGCCGCCGCGGCGGGTGCGGGTGCGGCCGGTGGTGCGGATTTTGCCGCGCTGTTGAAGGGCTCGGTAGACAAGGTGAACGAAACGCAGCAACAGGCAGGCAGCCTGGCGCAGGCCTTCGAGGCGGGCGACTCACAGGTGGATCTGGCACAGGTCATGATCGCCATGCAGAAGGCCAATATCTCTTTCCAGGCGATGACCCAGGTGCGTAACAAACTGGTGTCCGCCTATCAGGACATTATGGCGATGCAGGTGTGAGGGTGGTCCGGCAGGGTAGGGGCATGTCCCCCGATCCGACGGTGGATGCACAACCGAAAAATATTTTGAAGAACTATCATGGCGAATGAACTTGCAAATACCTCTTCCGGTCCCAGCATGATGCTGGGTATGGACCGTCATCCCGTGGTTCAGCAGTTGGGTTTGCTGATCGGTATCGCGGCGGCAGTGGCCTTGGGCGTGGTGGTGGTGATGTGGTCGCGCACCCCGAGCTATATGCAGCTGTACGCCGGCCTGTCGGACAAGGACACCGCCCTGGTGACGGATGGCCTGTCGAAATCCAGCATCCCTTACCGTGTCGAGGCCGGCGGACTGATCATGGTGCCCGCCGGTAAAGTGGCGGACGCACGCATGAAGCTCGCGGCTCAAGGACTGCCCAAGGGCTCGGAAAATGGTTTCGAGATATTGCAGCAGGACCAGGGTTTCGGCACCAGTCAGTTTGTCGAGACGGCGCGTTACCAGAACGCCCTGGAGAATGAGCTGGCGCGCTCCATCGGCTCGCTGTCGAATGTGGAAAAGGCGCGCGTGCATTTGGCTATCCCCAAGCAATCGGTATTTGTGCGTAACCGCCAGCCGCCGACCGCGTCGGTGTTGCTCAATCTTTACCCCGGACGCAATCTG
>JAYUFH010000361.1:0-1482 GCA_043738765.1 Pseudomonadota bacterium
CGCAGCAGCAGTGTGCCCGCCACGCCGATGAGGGCGGCGACGATTAGCTGTGCGGTGAAATCAAACTTGCCGAGGGCTATGAGTCCACCTGCGCTCAACGCTATGCTGAACACCAGCATGTAAAACGTGCCAGTGAACATTTCCAGACCGAGCACGCCCAAGGCGAGCAGAAACCACCAGACATACGGTTGCATGATTATCCCCTCTGTGACGTTGATGACCCGACAGTGGCGTGTGCCGATATTCTTTTTTTGCCGACAACCAACACTATCTTAACAGCTTAACAGTTAATCCGCGGTCGTGCGTGCGTCGTCCCGCAGGATCCCGCCATCGGGTTATGCCCAGGCATTCCAAAGCAAGGACGCGCCGCTGATCAAGAGCAGGCCGCCGATAATGCGCTGCATCTGCGACGATGACAGCCCGATGTGTATCCGGTGGCCGGCATACAGGCCCAGCGCCATGAGGGGCAGCGCCCCCAGCAAGGCCATGAAGATGCCGTCCTGCAGCAACAGGCCGGCGATGATGAACGTGATGATGCGCAGGCCGCCGTCGAGGAGGAACAGGGCGCTGAAGGTGGCGCGCAATTCGGACTTGTCGCGCAAACGATGCGACAAGTAGATCACGTAAGGCGGTCCACCGGTGCCGAATAGGGCGCCGACCAGGCCCCCGGCCAGGCCCGCGGGCACGGCCCACCAGCGCGAAATGTATTTTTCACCGTGCAGGTTGAGCACGCTGCGGACACCAAACAACAGGATAGACACGCCGAGTCCGGTGAGCAGGGGTTGGCGCGGCAGATGGATCAGCAGACTGACCCCCAGGATCACCCCCACGGCGCTCGCTGGCAGCAGAAAGCGCACCTCATCCCAGCGCGCATGTTGGCGGGTGCCGCGACTCAGGACAGCGGAGGCGGAAAAATCTGTCACCAGGATCAGCGGCACCACGAACTGCAGCGGCAGGTAGAGGGCCAGCAACGGGATGGCCACGAGACCGGAACCGAAACCGGAGATGCCACGGATGAAATACGCCAGCAGGATGATCAGGGCGGAAACGATGAGGATTTCGATGCTGATGGGGAATCTCGAGTGGATGCGCGGTCAGTCGTGATGGGCAGGAGTTGATATCAGTCTATAGGGGCAGTGCATCACCTAACTATTCAGATGCGTTTCAGCAGCACATACACCGCCCCGGTGCCGCCGTCATTTTTGCGCGCAGAGCAGAATGCCAATACAGCGTCCTTCTGGCGCAGCCAGGAGTTAACTTTACCCTTAAGAACAGGCAGCCTACCTTCTGAACTTAAACCTTTTCCGTGGATGATGCGCACGACCCGTTTACCGCTTGCCTGGGCCTGGTGGAGGAAGTCACTCACCATTTCCCGTGCCTCGGCCACGACCCGGCCGTGCAGATCGAGCTCCCCCTCGATGGCGTACTGACCGCGGCGGAATTTGCGAAACACCCGCTGTTGGATGCCCGCACGGGTGAAGA
>JAYUFH010000362.1:0-4011 GCA_043738765.1 Pseudomonadota bacterium
AATCACTGAAACCATCGGGGTGTAGCGCAGCCTGGTAGCGCACTTGCTTCGGGAGCAAGGGGCCGGAGGTTCGAATCCTCTCACCCCGACCAGTTTTAGCATTGCGGAAATATCCATGGGCCCACTGATCCGTCTTGTTCTTATCCTTTTTGCCCTCTGGCTCATCATCCGTTACATCAAACGCGCACTCGATACGCCGAGTCCCCAAGCTCCCACCCCCGACACCCCTGAGCAGGTTAGTGCTATGCTGAAATGCAAGCAGTGTGGCGTATACATTCCTCAATCCGAGGCCACTCGGCGTGGAGGCAATGTTTACTGCTCGCGCGAACATGCCGAGGCGGACAATAAAACATAAATACGGTACATCTTTGCCTTCGCGCCGGTAATGTACTACTTAAACAGAGGGAGGAGCGCCATGGACAGTCGAATATTCAAGCCGGGCGACAGTGCCGCGGAGACCCAATCTGCGATCATTGCCGAAGATTGGAAGCTGCTGCGCTATTTCAGCCTCTATCGCCTGGTCGTGGCGTTGACCGCGGCTGTCTATGCGCTGGCGGGAGAAAATATCCCGCCCTTTGGCGAATCCGACCCGCAGCTGTTTCTGTTCGCCAGCCTGATTTATGCCGGCGTGGCCCTCGTCAGCATGGAAACCCTGCGTCGGCGCTGGCCGCTGTTTGAGACTCAGGCTCCGTTTCTGGCCTTTGCTGATGTCGTACTGCTCACCCTGCTGATCCATGCGAGCACCGGCCTTGCGAGCGGCTTGGGTCTATTGCTGGTGGTGGCCGTCGGCGGCAGCAGTCTGATGCTGAGCACACGCCTGACGGTGTTTTTTGCCGCCCTCGCCTCTATTGCGATCCTGCTCGAACTGAATTGGGGGGCGCTAACGGGCGGTGCGTGGGTCATTGAGGGTTATACCCAAACCGGCTTACTGGGTGGCGCCATGTTCGCCACCGCACTGCTGTCCCACACCCTGGCCCAACGCCTGCGCGCCACGGAAGATCTGGCCAAGCGCCGCGGTGTGGATCTGGCCAACCTCGGGCAGATCAACGACCTCATTATTCAACGCATGCAGGCCGGCGTGCTGGTGTGCGACCAGGTGGGTCATGTGCACATGCTGAACAAGACCGCGCGGGATTTTCTCGGTGTTAGTGAGGGTGCTGGTAACAGACCACTGCTCACGGATATCTCCGCCAGTCTCGCGACACAATTGTTTCAATGGCTGGGCAAGTCCCCCAGCCATCGCGGACTACAGCTGATCACGACGCGCTCCGGCTACACCCTGCTGCCGCGCTTCATCCTCATCGGCGATGCCAAAAACTCCGGCGTGCTGGTGTTCCTAGAAGACACCTCCATCCTCAAGCAACAGGCGCAACAACTGAAGATGGCCGCCTTGGCGCGCCTCACGGCGAGCATCGCCCACGAAATCCGCAATCCTTTGGGTGCGATCATCCACGCCGGCCAGCTGCTCACGGAATCGCCCAACCAGAGCGGCGAGGAGCAGCGCTTGGTGCGCATCATCCAGGACCAGAGCCGGCGCATGAATGTCATCATCGAAAATGTCATGCAACTGAGCCGGCGCGACCACGTCAATCCGGTGCGCCTTGATCTTCAGCACTGGCTCAAGGAATTCATCGCGCAATTCGCCCAGACCGGCAAACACCCGGCGGAAATTTTCTCCCTCTTCGTCAGCGGCAATGTCGCCTGCTGCGTCGACCCCGATCAGTTGGGCCAGGTGGTGGGCAACCTCACCCAGAACGCTATACGCCACAGTCCGCCGTTTTCCGGCCAACCCCTCATCGCCCTCAAGGCCGGTCTCGATCAGGACAACCGCCCGTGCCTCGATGTCATCGACTGGGGCACCGGCATTCCGGCGGAAATTATCGATAATATCTTCGACCCTTTCTTTACCACGACTCCCAAAGGCACGGGTCTTGGTCTATATATTGCACGTGAACTCTGTGAAGGAAACGGTGCCCGCCTCGATTGCCACCCCGGTGACAAAATCGGCAGTCGCTTTCGCATCACCTTTGCCCGGGCCGAAGAATGCGGCGATCCTGTAACACTTTGATATCGTAGGGATATGAGCAAGAACCAAGTATTGATCGTCGACGATGAGCCGGATATCCGCGAGCTTTTGGAATTAACCCTGGGTCGCATGAACCTGGAGACCCGCTCCGCGGAAAATCTGAAGGAAGCCCACGAGCTGCTGACGCAGTTCAAATTCGACCTGTGTCTGACGGACATGCGCCTGCCCGATGGCAACGGGATCGATCTTGTGCGCCATATCCAGAACAGACACCCAACCCTACCCGTGGCAGTGATCACTGCTCATGGCAACATGGAAACCGCCGTGACCGCCCTCAAGGCCGGCGCCTTCGACTTCGTTTCAAAACCTCTCGATATCAATGATTTGCGTAATATCGTCCGCGCCGCTCTGCGGGTCGGCCAGGCCCCGGCGGCGCAGGCCAGTCAGGTCGGCAACCAGAAGCTCCTGGGGGTGTCGGCGGCCATCGACCGGGTGCGTGCGCTGATCGAAAAACTCGCGCGTGGCCAGGCGCCCGTTTACATCCACGGCGAATCCGGTACCGGCAAAGAACTGGTGGCACGCCTCATCCATGAGCTGGGGCCGCGAGCCGACAAACCCTTTGTTCCCGTCAACTGCGGGGCTATCCCGGAACAGCTCATGGAGAGCGAATTTTTTGGCCATAAAAAAGGCAGCTTTACCGGGGCCGTGCAGGACAAAGACGGTCTATTCAAGGCAGCCGATGGCGGTACCTTGTTTCTGGATGAGGTCGGCGACCTACCTGTGCCTATGCAAGTAAAGCTGTTGCGCGCCATCCAGGAGCGAACCGTGCGCCCCGTGGGCAGCCAAAGCGAAATCCGGGTGGATGTGCGCATCCTCAGCGCCACCCACCGCGACCTGCACGGATTGGTCCGCGAGGGCAAGTTCCGCCAGGATCTCTATTACCGGTTGAACGTGATCGAACTGGCCATCCCCAACCTGCGCTCGCGGCCGGAAGATATCCCGGTGCTGGCGGAGTTTCTCTGTCAGAAACTGGGCGCCAGCCTGGGTGGCGAGCCCCTCACGCTGGCCGCCAGCGCCCTGGAGGGCCTGTCGCGCTACGATTTCCCGGGTAACGTGCGGGAGCTGGAAAACATCCTGGAGCGCGCCATGACCATGTGCGACGGCACGGAAATCACCGCGGAGGATCTGCACCTGCCGGACAGTGATTTGCGTGACCCCCTGGATTCCGCAGACGGAACCGCCACGTCCTCGCTGTCAGAAAGCGAGTCCCTGGAGGAATACCTGGCGCGAGTGGAGGAATCCGCCATCCGCGACGCCCTGGATCGCACCCAACAGAACAAAACCGCCGCCGCCAAGCTGCTAGGGATCACCTTCCGGGCCCTGCGCTACAAGCTAGAAAAACTCGGGATCGATTGACCGCCGCCTATGAGCGGATTTGGGGGCCGCTCAGCCCCTCGATTGGCCCTTTCGTCGTAAGATGTTGAAACATAGAACAATTGATATCGACGTATAGCGTCACTCGTGCCGAAAAATGGCAGTATAACGCGCAAAAAACGACACCTACGGTAACGCTAGGCCCTCAAGCGTAACTTTGTAACCTATTGTTTCGGCATAATTATTCCTGAATCATACAAGATTATAGGGTTACTCGGGTTTTGGTATAGTTTGTGCAAACCCTTTGGCCGTGGGAACGACTGCAGGGGCTGGACGGGGATCGCGGACTTTGACCCTTCGTCTTTCGTCTGCTAAACAGTTACAGGTGAGTGGGAAGTCTCGGAAAGCATCGGCCTGAAACGGATATCGATAAGGCGCCATGCAAGTACGGCTCGGATGGAAACTGGGCCGGTAATTTCCAAGACCTCTGCTCGTTATGATCGATCGAACCGGAGGCAACATGAAAAAGCTACAACATGGATTTACCCTGATTGAATTGATGATCGTCGTCGCGATCATCGGCATCTTGGCGGCCATCGCCATTCCGCAGT
>JAYUFH010000363.1:0-27958 GCA_043738765.1 Pseudomonadota bacterium
CCCAACGCCGCATGCGGACGTCGCTGTTGTCCAAAGTGGAAAACGCATTACCGTTACCACCGATCTCTATATCGCAGAAATCGATACCCTCGGCGGCGATCTGCGGCGGCTGGCATTACGCAAACAGCCCGTTAGCATAGGTCAACCAGATGTCCCCTTCGAACTATTGTCCGAATCCGGTAGTGACATTTTTCTCACCCAGACCGGGTTGGTTGCCCGCAACGCCGACTTACCGAATCACAAATCGATGTACAGCGCAGCCAAAGATCAGTATGTCCTGGAGACCGGGCAGGACAGCATCCAGGTGCCTTTGTCCTGGAGCGGACCCAACGGCTTGCGGGTGGTGAAGACCTTCACTTTTCATCGGGACAGCTACGCCGTGAAGCTGGACTACGATATTCATAATGCCGGCAAGCAGACCGTAGAGGCCTATCTTTACGCCCAATTACTGCGTAGCCACGTGGAGCAGCACAGCATGCTGAGCGCTGCACCTAGCTATGTCGGTGGCGCTATTTACTCCCCGGAAAAAAAGTACGAGAAGATTACTTTCGACGAGATGACCAAGAAGCCCTTGGAGCGCGAGGTCAAGGGCGGATGGGTAGCGATGTTGCAGCACTATTTTGTCGGCGCATGGATGCCGCCGGCGGACAACATCGACACCTTCTACGGCAAAACGCTGAACGACGGCCTGCACGTCATTGGCTACAAAACGGCCAGCCCCAGCAAGGTCTTGCCGGGACAAGACGTGAATATCACCACCACCCTGTATGCCGGTCCGAAGGAACACAAACGCCTGCTCAGGCAAGCGGATGGCATGACACTCACCGTTGATTACGGGTGGCTGACCATTATTGCTTCACCGTTGTTCACTCTGCTGCACTATATCCACGGATGGGTCGGCAACTGGGGCTGGTCGATCATCCTCCTCACCATCCTCATCAAGCTGGTGTTCTATCCACTCTCCGCCGCGAGCTACAAATCCATGGCGAACATGCGCCGGGTGCAGCCGAAGATGCAAAGCATCAAGGAACGTTACCCCGACGACAAACAGAAACAGCAACAGGCCATGATGGAGTTGTATAAAACCGAGAAGATCAATCCTTTGGGCGGCTGTCTGCCCATCGCGGTACAGATACCGGTATTCATCTCGCTTTACTGGGTGCTGCTGGAGAGTGTGGAAATGCGCCAGGCGCCCTTCGCACTCTGGATCCATGACCTGTCGTCCGCCGATCCATACTTTGTGCTGCCGGTCTTGATGGGCATCAGCATGCTGGTGACTCAATTGCTGAGTCCACAGATGGGCGACCCGCTGCAACGCAAGGTCATGATGGCCCTGCCCGTGGTGTTCACGGTATTTTTTGCCTTCTTCCCAGCGGGATTGGTGCTTTACTGGGTGGTGCAGAATCTCTTGTCCATCGCACAGCAGTGGATGATCACCCGTCAGGTTGAGGCGGGCGGTAAGAAATAACCCGCCCACACCGACCCGCCATGGATAAGCCGACACGCGCCACCGCCGACACCATCGCCGCGGTGGCCACGGCGGCGGGACGGGGTGGCGTGGGCATGCTGCGTATCTCCGGTGCGCTCACCCGGTCGCTGGCCGAACAACTCATCGGCGTGCTTCCTGTACCGCGCCATGCCACCCTTGCCGCCTGGATCGATAGCGCGGGTAACCCCATCGATCAAGGTCTGGCGCTGTATTTCCCCGCCCCCCGTTCTTTTACGGGTGAGGATGTTCTAGAGCTGCAGGGCCACGGTGGCCCGGTGGTGTTGGACCTGCTACTGCGCCGGGTGTTGGAACTTGGCGCACGCGCCGCGCGCCCCGGGGAATTTTCGGAAAGGGCGTTTCTCAATGGCAAGCTCGATCTCGCCCAGGCGGAGGCCATCGCCGACCTCATTGAAAGCGGTTCGGAGGCGGCGGCCCGTGCCGCCCTGCGCTCCCTCACGGGGGAGTTCTCGCGCCAAGTGCATGCCCTGGTGGAATCCCTGATTGCTTTACGCTTACACATCGAAGCGGCCATCGATTTTCCCGAGGAGGAGATCGATTTCCTGGCGGACGTTACCCTGGCCGAGCGCTGTGGGCAGTTGCAAGGACAGATGGCCAGCCTCGTGGCCAACACACGTCAGGGTTGTTTGCTGCGCGAAGGTATGACGGTGGTCCTGGCGGGCCGCCCGAATGCGGGTAAATCCAGTTTGCTTAACGCATTGGCTAAGCGCGATAGCGCCATCGTCAGCGCCACCCCCGGCACCACGCGGGATGTGCTGCGGGAATATCTGCAGATTGATGGCATGCCCCTGCACCTGATCGACACCGCTGGACTACGCGTCACCACGGATGAGATCGAAGGGGAGGGCGTACGCCGGGCGCAGCGCGCCATGCAACAGGCTGACCGCATTCTAGTTCTGCTGGATGATGCCCAGGGGGAGTCGGTCACCAACACCGGATTGCTCGACCAGCTGCCGGCGTCCATCCCCTACACCCTTGTGTATAACAAAATCGATTTGACCGGCCGCGCCCCTGGCATGGGTTCGGGGCAGGATCCCAACCGCACTGACAGCGGCATAGCGATCGGCGTGTCCGCCCAGCACGGCACGGGGCTGGAAGTGTTGCGTGCACACCTCAAGAACTGCATGGGGTTTCAGAATGCCGAGGCGGGCGCATTCAGTGCCCGGCGCCGGCACCTCGATGCCATCGGGCGGGCGCAGGCGCACAGCGGGCAAGCCCTGCAACAGCTTCAGCAAAAGCGCGGCGAGCTGGCCGCGGAGGAGCTGCGTCTGGCACAACAGGCCCTGGGGGAGGTCACCGGTGAGTTCACCTCGGACGATTTATTAGGACGCATCTTCAGCAGTTTTTGCATCGGCAAGTAAACCGACACAGCACCCGCCCGCGGCCTCCTTTGTATGCAAATTTAACCAGTGATAAGATTCCGCGCCCCAGTCTGCGGCCGCGGCCATGTCTATGCAGTATTCAGAATCCTATGATGTCATCGTGATCGGCGGTGGCCATGCCGGCACCGAGGCCGCCGCGGCCAGCGCGCGCATGGGATGCCGCACCCTGCTGCTCACCCACAATATCGAAACCCTCGGCCAGATGTCGTGCAACCCGGCCATTGGCGGTATCGGCAAGGGCCACCTGGTGAAAGAGATCGACGCCCTCGGCGGCGTCATGGCCCGTGCCGCGGATCGCGCCGGCATCCAATTCCGCATTCTCAACTCGCGCAAGGGCCCGGCGGTGCGCGCCACCCGCGCCCAGGCGGATCGCGTGCTGTATAAAGCCGCGGTGCGCCGGGTGCTGGAGAACCAGGAAAACCTCACCCTGTTCCAGCAGGCGGTGGACGACCTCGTTGTGGAGCGGGACCGGGTAGTGGGTGTGGTGACACAGATGGGGCTCACCTTTCGCGCCCGCACCGTGGTGCTCACCACGGGCACCTTTCTCGGCGGATTGATCCACATCGGCCTGTCGAATTATCAGGGTGGGCGCGCCGGCGACCCGCCGGCCAATACGTTGTCCGCGCGGTTACGGGAACTGGCGCTGCCCGTGGGGCGGCTCAAGACCGGCACACCGCCGCGCATCGACGGGCGCAGCATCGACTACACGGTGATGCAGCCGCAACCGGGGGACACGCCGACACCGGTGTTCTCCTTCATGGGCGATCGATCGGAGCACCCGCGCCAAGTACCCTGCCATATCACCTATACCAACGAGTCCACCCACGCCATCATCCGTGGCGGCCTCGATCGCTCGCCGATGTACGCCGGGGTGATTGAAGGCGTGGGCCCGCGCTATTGTCCCTCTGTGGAAGACAAGGTGGTGCGCTTCGCGGACAAGACCGCGCACCAGATCTTCGTTGAGCCTGAAGGCCTCGATACCCACGAGGTCTATCCCAACGGCATCTCCACCAGCCTGCCCTTCGATGTGCAGCACGCCTTGGTACGCTCCATCAAGGGTTTCGAAAACGCCCATATCACCCGCCCCGGTTACGCCATCGAGTACGACTACTTCGACCCACGGGCCTTGAAGCCGACCTTGGAGACCAAGGCGCTCGGTGGTTTGTTCTTCGCCGGTCAGATCAACGGCACTACCGGTTATGAAGAGGCTGCGGCCCAAGGCCTTATTGCCGGGATCAACGCCGCGCTACAGGTGAAGGATTTATCCCCTTGGTGGCCGCGGCGCGACCAAGCCTATATGGGCGTGCTCGTTGACGACCTCGTTACCCGTGGTGTGAGCGAACCCTACCGAATGTTTACCTCCCGCGCGGAATACCGTTTGCTATTGCGGGAAGATAACGCGGATCTGCGCCTCACGGAAATTGGCCACCATCTTGGTCTCGTGGACGCCGATCGCTGGCGGCGATTTTGTGCGAAGTCGGCATCCGTCAGCAGCGAACAGCAACGCCTGGCAAAGACCTGGATACGGCCGAAAACAACCGATGCACAGGAAATACAGCGTGTTTTCGGGCAGGAATTAGGACGTGAGTATTCACTCTTAGATTTACTGCGTCGCCCGGAAGTGACCTATGCCAGCCTCATGAGCCTGCCTGGCATCGGTGCGGGTGTTGCGGATCCCGCCGTGGCGGAGCAGCTGGAGATCCAGGCCAAGTACGCGGGGTACATCGATCGTCAAACCGACGAAATCGAAAAACACCTGCGCAACGAGGAAACCTTGTTACCGACGGACTTGGATTACACCACGGTGCGTGGGCTCTCCACGGAAGTGCGACAGAAATTAGTAGCCCAACGTCCCGTGACCCTGGGTCAGGCCGCGCGTATTTCCGGCATCACACCGGCGGCTATTTCGTTGTTGCTGGTTCACCTGAAACGGCGTGCCTAATAATTTCTGGCAATAAAAAACCCGGCACGCTATTCCCGGCCGGGTTTTTCGCGACGAGCAGATTTATTTGGTGGTAGCGGGTTCCGCCGGCATCGCCGGTGATGTCGCTGCGGCGGGGGCGGTTTCCGGGGCCGCGGCCTTCTCACTGGCAGTGTAGGTGAACGTCGACGCACTCAGGGTGCCGCCATTGGCATCCACCACCGAGACCTTCCACTCACCGGTCCAAGACGGCTCCAGACGCTTGCTGGAGAACACGCGCCAGCGCGAGCTGCCCACATCAAATTTCACTTCCGCCATGACCTTGTTGTCGTGTTCCCAGCGGTGGGTCACGGCTTGACCCTGCATCCCCTGGAGCTCGGTGAAGAAGGTGATATTCGTGACATCGTTGGTCAACGTGGAGAGGGTATCTGTGGGTTCACGGTCTTTGATGCCGGTGGTGAAGACGGCGCGGGCAACCGTGCCATGGGTCTCGGCGGGGGCAGTCGCCGGTTCGGCGGGTGTCGCAGCGGCGGGCTTTACGGCTGTTGCATCCTGGGCAGGCATCGGGGTTAGGTCGGCAGCCTGCGTCGCGCCAAAGGCCAACAGGCCCACCAGAGTGAAGAGTGCTTTTTTCATTATATCCTCCTTGTAAAAGCGAATAAGAATACGATCAATTTTGCTCACGCGCAAATGCCCGAGGCAGCGTACTTTAACTTTTGTTGTATTGCACATTCCTAGAGGATGAAGGGCGGGAATTTACCGGCAAAAGGGGGCAAGGTGGTTGTTCTGTAGGGGTGCTGCAACGGGTACACTGGGTCTCCCGACAGTGCAGGTTTGAACGGCGTTAAACCACATCCATGTTGAATACGTTATTGCAGGAGGGTCTGACGGCCATGGGGTGCCCGCTGGCGGCGGAAACCCAGCTCAGCCTGCTCGCTTATGTACGGCTGCTGGAGAAGTGGAATCGGACCTATAACCTGACGGCGGTGCGCGCGCCGGAACAAATGATCCCACGCCACCTGCTGGACAGCCTGGCTATATTGCCCTATTTGAAAGGCCGTCGGATCTTGGATATTGGCACTGGCGCCGGTTTGCCGGGCATCCCCCTGGCCCTGGCGCGACCGGACATGGATTTTACGCTGTTGGACAGCAATGCGAAAAAAACGCGTTTTGTAACCCAGGCCTGCGCTGAACTGGGGGTTAAAAATGTCGCCGTCGTGAATGATCGCGTGGAAAAATATCATCCGCCGGCGCCCTTCGATACCATCGTGTCTCGCGCATTCAGCACTATTACTGATATGCTCGCGGCAAGCCGGCATGTGTGTGGCGCTGCCGGACAGTTTTTGGCGATGAAGGGGGTCTACCCACAGGAAGAACTGGCGGGGATGCCACCGGGTTACAAGGTAACCGATGTGCCGGCCCTCGTGGTCCCGGGACTTTCGGCGGCGCGCCATGTGGTCATCATTGTCCCCGTCGACCCGAACGAGCCAACTTAACGCGTGCAGCGAGATTTCATGATGAAAGTGCTGGCGGTAACCAATCAGAAGGGCGGCGTGGGCAAGACCACCACCAGCATCAATCTGGCCGCGTCCCTGGTCAAGACGCGCCGGCGCGTCCTGCTCATCGACCTGGATCCCCAGGGCAATGCCACCATGGGCAGCGGCGTCAATAAAGAACAGGCCCATCCCACCACCTACGAAGTCCTGATCGGCGAGGCTACCATCGAGGCGGCCATGGTGGTGTGCGAAAGTGGCTATAGCCTGGTGCCCGCCAATGGCAACCTATCCGGTGCAGAGGTGGAGCTGATCGGCATGGAGCGGCGCGAGCGGCGCTTGAGTGCCGCACTCCAGGGGGTCTTGGACAAATTCGACTATATATTGATCGACTGCCCGCCGTCCCTGAACCTGTTGACGGTGAATGCCCTGGTCGCGGCGCAGTCGGTGCTGATCCCCATGCAATGCGAGTATTACGCACTCGAAGGCCTCACCGCCCTGGTGGGCACTATCCGCAAGATCCGTGAGACGCTGAACCCGCGTCTCGAGATCGAGGGCCTGTTGCGCACCATGTTCGATCCGCGCAATACCCTGGCCAACGAAGTCTCGGCCCAGCTCGGTGAACATTTCGGCGATAAGCTCTACCGCACGATCATTCCACGCAATGTGCGTCTGGCTGAAGCGCCGAGCTACGGCAAGCCGGTGATCAGCTACGATATGCAATCCCGCGGCGCACAGGCCTATCTCGCGCTGGCCGGGGAAATATTGCGGCGCGAACAGGGTGCTCCCGCATGAACTATTTTTCACATATCCGTGCCGCTGCGACCGCAGTGCGACTGGCGGGTGAGGGTTGAACATGAGCACGAAGAAACCCCGTCTTGGCCGCGGGCTGGATGCCTTACTGGGCGGCTCCCTGGACACCACGGCCAACGCGAGGGACGAACTGCGCCATCTGCCGGTGGATCTGCTGCTGCGCGGCAAGTATCAGCCGCGCACCCACATGAACCCCGAGGCCCTGGAGGACCTGGCCAATTCCATCAGGGCCCAGGGTGTGGTGCAGCCTATCGTGGTACGCCCCCTGTCCGGCGGCCAGTATGAAATCATCGCCGGCGAGCGTCGCTGGCGCGCCAGCCAGATGGCCGGCCTCGACACCATACCCGCGGTGGTGCGCGATATTCCGGACGAGGCGGCCATCGCCATCGCCCTCATCGAGAACATTCAACGGGAAGACCTCAACCCGGTGGAAGAGGCCTTGGCGCTGCAACGCCTCATCGACGAGTTCGGCATGACCCACCAGCAGACCGCCGAGAGCGTCGGACGTTCGCGCGCCGCCGTTACCAACCTGTTGCGTCTGCTCGCGCTGAATGACGACGTGCGCCAGATGCTGGAGGAAGGCAAGATGGACATGGGCCACGCCCGCGCCCTGCTGGCGCTTACCGGTCATGCCCAAAGTCAGGCGGCGCGCCAGGTGGTCGACAAGGGTCTGTCGGTGCGCGAGACCGAGAACCTGGTGCGGCATCTGACGGAACGTCCGGTAGCCACCAAGGCTAAACCCAGCAGTCTGGACCCGGACATCCGCGTGTTGCAGGATAGCCTGTCGGACAAGATCGGCGCCAAGGTGCACATCCAGCACACGTCGAAAGGCAAAGGCCGGTTGATCATCGACTACAATAGTATCGACGAGCTTGAGGGTGTGTTGGCGCGTATTCGTTAACACTAAGTGTGTTGGCGACGCCAATAGTTATCGCCAATAGGTATTTAGATAAGCCTCCATCGCGGTGCGTCCCGCGGCAGGAAATCAGGAGAATAATATAATGATGCGAGTAACACGTTTGGTAGCCGTGCTGGTCTTGGGCCTCCTGGTACCCCTGACGAGCTACGCGGGTGTGGATGAGATCCGCCACGATGCGATGCAGGGCGACACGGCCGCCCAGTATGAAATGGGCATCCTCTACGAATTCGGTTTTCACCTGGCGGACCACGAGACCGAGGCGCTCGCCTGGTATGGCGTGGCCGCGGAGCGCGGCAGTGAGTCCGCCGCACGCCGCCGCGATTTGTTGAGCGCGCGACTTTCAGCCGCGCAACGCGCCAAGGCCGATGAACGCCGCCACGAGCTAATGACGGGCATGCCCACGGCGATGCCGCCCACTGCGATGCCGGTAGAACCCGTAACGCCCCCGCCGGTGGCCGCCCCCGCCCCCGCGCCCACGTCGACTCCGAACGTAGCGATGCCGCCGGAGCCCACACCTCCATCCCCATCCCCGGAACCGGCCCCGACACCCAGCGCCGAAATCCCCGTGCCACCCATGCCGGCCCCTGCTGCGGAGCCGTCGCCGGAACCCGTCCCCACGCCGTAGCACACGGGGTGTGGTGACGCGCGTGATCACGCAAGATCGGCGGCGCTTCCGCGTTCAGTATCGGCAGAGAGGCGGCGCATGAGCGAGACCTACTCAAAGGATCCACAGGTCGAACGTTCCCTACAGTACTCCCTGCGTGATGGAGTCGCTTATGCCGTGATGACGGGCGCCGGCGAAATCTATTTTTCCGCGTATGCGATTTTTCTCAGGGCCAGCACTGCACAGATTTCTTTCCTCGCGGCGGTACCGTCGTTGCTGGGGTCCTTCGCGCAACTTTTTTCCGCCTGGCTTGCGCGTCGCAGCGGCCGGCGCAAGGACCTCATCCTGGCCGGTGTCCTGGGCCAGGCGCTTACCTGGTTGTCCATCATCTGGCTGCCGTTTTTTTTCCCTGCCCAGGGTGCCACGCTGCTGATCGTCGCGGTTGTGTTGTATTACGCCGCCGCCAACCTGGCAGCACCGTTGTGGAACAGCCTCATGGGCGACCTGGTGCCGGAACATAAACGCGGGCGTTTTTTTGCCCAGCGCACCCGTAGTATGAGCCTGATGTCATTTCTGTCCCTGGTGATCGCCGGCGGTGTTTTGCATTTCGCCGACCTGCATCAGGTGACGCGTTTTGGGTTTCTGCTGATCTTCAATATCGCCATCGTGGCCCGGTTCTATTCGCTTTATCAACTCAACCGCATGGTTGAACCGGAGAGTGTTAGTGATGTGATGCAGCCGCTGTTCACCCGCGACGTCCTGCAGCGCATGCGTCACTCGCAGTTTGCGCGCTTTTCTGTCTTCTTCGGGATGATGAGTTTTTCCGTGGCGCTGGCGTCGCCGTTTTTTACCGTGTACATGCTGCGTGACCTGCGCTTTTCCTATCTGGAGTTCACCGCCGCCACAGCCGTGTCGGTGCTTGCCCAGTTCATGACACTCACCATGTGGGGACGTCTCAGCGATGTGTTCGGCAATCGTTTAATCATGGCGGTGACTGGATTTTTCATCCCAGTGCTGCCCTTGTTGTGGTTGGTGTCGATGAATTTCTGGTACATCATCATTATCCAGGTACTCGGCGGTTTGAGTTGGGCCGGCTTTTCCCTGAGTGCCAGCAATTATGTCTACGACACCGTCGCGCCGGCGAAACGTGCGCACTATGGCGCCATGCACAGTGTCTTGAGCAGTGCCGGTGTATTCGCCGGTGCCTTGCTGGGCGGCACTCTGGGATCGTGGTTGCCGGCGCGGGTGGAGGTGTTCGGTATCCTCGTGGACTGGCCGAGCAGTTTGTGCTGGTTGTTTTTGATTTCCGGGTTGGCGCGCGCGGCCATGGCGCTGTTGTTTCTTCCGCGCCTGCGCGAGGTGCGCCCGGTGCAGGCGTTGCCATTCCCCAGCCTCATCTACCGCGTGACTCAGTTTCATGCCTTGTCTGGCTTGGTGTTCAGTCTGTTCCCTTTCGGCCAGGGACGACGGACCAAGCCGCGCCCGGATAAGTAGCCGTCCTCCGACGGATCATAGCCGATGTTTAGTCGCCGACATCCGGCAGGACTTACATGCGCGTCTGCAGTTTGTTGAAAAATCCCCGGGTCGCCTTATTCAAAAACTGCCAGGCACGCTCCGGACCCGCTACGTCGACCGGGCAAGGTGTCGCACCGCACCTACCGGAGGTCTCAGTGGACGAACCCGATCATACAATGCCGCGGCCGCCAGCGCGGCGATCTCTGCGACGGTAACAATTATCGGGACATCAAACGCGTGACCACCCCAGGCTGTAGTATTCGTCCCGTTCCAATACGAAAGCGGCAACAGAAAGCTCGCCGTCCACGCCACGCGCGACGGGTGCAACACAGCAAACGGCAGCAACCACAACAGGTACCACGGGTTGACCACCGGCGAGAACAACAACAGCGCGCCCAGAGCGTAGTCCACCGGGGGTATCGTTGGCCTGTCTTGGCCGGCGCGTGCGTCGCGCCAGTACAGAACGGCGGCACATGCGACGATCGCCATACCCCCGAGCAGCCGCCCGGTCCGCGGACCGGCGAACCACTCCAACACAGCGTAAAGCAATGGATTGAACCGCCAGTTGTGCGCGAAGTTCGACAGCACGGTGAGATCGCTGCCGGATTGCAGCAAGAACGGCAGATAGCACAGCAGCAGCGTGCATCCCGCCGCAACAAAGGCGCGAGCGCCTCCTCGAAACCATAGGAATGGCAATGCCAGTGCGACGGATACCTTGCAGGCAATGGCCAGGCCCAGCAAGCCCCCGGCCAACCACGGGAGGCGCCTGCCTCCCAGTGCGAACGCCGCCAGGGTCAGGAGCCCGACGAGGGCGTCGGGATGCGCAGTGATCACCGATTCCTTTAGCACCAACGGACTGATGGCATACAGCAACAGCCAACGCGGCGCGGCGCCACACCGGGCGAGCAACAGCAGTGTCGCCACACTCACGGCGGCGTTCAGTGCTTGTAATGCCTCCACGTTGCCAGGCGCTATGGCATAGCCGGCGAGAAACCAGACTTGCAACACCGGCCCGTAGACGGTTGGGATATCTGGATAATTGATGAAGTTGAGGATCGTCTGAAACATCGGTGGCACACTGGCATCATTGAAGAACGCCGATGGCGCGACACCGTAAGGCGTGCCGTCGCTGGCAAAGCGAAAGGCGTCCCACAGGTAACGATAATGATCGTCCTCGAGTATCGGCTGTCCCCACAGTGCGATCAGGTGCACGGTTGCCGCAAGCACCAACACCGGTTGAAATCCAAGACGCTCGAAGTGCGGGGTGCGGACAACATAAATAGCCAGGAGCGCGCCCAACAAACTCGCCAGCGTTACGCTGGCGAGCTGCGCGCCGGTCCCTAAGTACGAAGACGCAACCAGGGCGGCGATGCCGACTATCGCTCCGAGGGTAACCCGCCGCACCGGCGCCTAACCCATTGGGTGTTCGAACGGGCCTAGAACGAAGTCGCCAGCGACACCCCCCAGATCTTTTCCTTGGTGGTATTACGTCCGCCGACGACTTCACCGTAGTTCACGTTGAGACTGCTTCGTGGGGCAAGCGCAAAGCTCGCACCGGCCGAGACCAGGTCGCGGTCCTCCCGCACCTCAGGGAAGCGGGACGGCGAGAAGCCCGGTCCACCGATGTCGAGATTGCCGTTCGAGCGGGTTGCCGTGTAGCCGGCGGATACCGAAGCGAAGGACGCAACCGAATATCCCAGGCTCGCACCCAACCAAACATCGTCCGGCACCGCATGGTTACGGTAGCGGTAGCCCAACTCGCCTGCGACGGTAAACTTCGGCGTCAGGTATTTTCCGACCAGCACCGATAGATCCACGCCGGAGGCCTTGTCGCCAATCGCGTTGATCTTGCCGACGTCGTAATTGCCGGCGATGTTGGCGGCGGCGCGCAGCGTCAGCGTTGGCGCTCCCGCGTGCTCAAATTCGTCGACTACACGCCAGCTGGCACCGATGCTCGAATCGCCGAGCGCCGATTCGTCGCCAAACGGCAACGGGAAACCCGCCGGTGCATCGAAGCGGTTACGGGCATAATTCAATTTGGCGTCGATCGCCAGCGCGTCAGCCACGCCATGCTGTACCCCGATCGAGTAAGTCTCCTGCCGGATTTTAGCCGGCAGCATCGCCTTGTCGGTCCCGAGGAAGAACTTGTCCCCGGCCTGATTGACGTATCCGATCGCAAGCGAGGTGGAACCTGGCACGGGCAGCCAGGGGGAGCCGCCCGCGGCGGCAATGAGCGGGAACGCCATGGCGATGGCGGCAATAATTTCTTTCTTCATCACTTAAGTCCTCTTAAAGTTTGAAGCGGAGTTTGAGATAGGTGGCAAGGGCCGCGCGCTCATCGTCCGAGAGTTTGGCCGCCAATGTGTTATCGGCCAGCAGCTGTTGCGCCTGCGGCTTGTCGAGTTTTTTCCCGGACAGGGCACAACCGGGGCAGGCGAGCTTCTGCGCGTACACCGCCTTACCGGCGTTGTAACGCGCCTGCTCACCCGATAGGCCACCACCCAATGAATCCGAGCCGGAGGCAAACGCGTTACCGATCATGCAGGCCAGCACCAACGCGAGCCCGTACTTCCTGAGGCAGGCAAATGTCATTACAGTCTCCTTATGGCAACAAGTTGAAAATTGCTTAAAATATAGATGTAGGCAGGAACCGCAATACGGCTCACCCATCCATCACCACATGCTTAATTCTGATGACGGTAAACATGCCGCCGTTCCCGCCACCAGAGCTTGGCAATCACTGACAAAATCCCGAACCCGGCGCCGATCACGCCGCGCAGCGTGCCACTCACCTTCGAGCGCCCGAGTCGACAACGCACCGACACCGGTACTTCCGCTACCCGCAGGCCGCGTTGGAATGCCTTGAGTTGCATTTCGATCGTCCAGCCATAAGTCATATCTTTCATGTCGAGGCGATGGAGTGCGTCTCTGCGTATGGCGCGAAAAGGACCCAGGTCGGATATCGGCACGCCCCAGATCAGGCGCGCCAGGGCGCACGCGAATCCATTCCCCAGGCGCTGAGGCAGTGTCATGGCCCCCGGCTCAGCGCGCACGCGCACGCCGATGACAAGGTCGGCACCCAAACGCAGCGCCGCCAGCAATGCGGAGGCCTCCTCGACATCGATAGAATTGTCGCCGTCGACAAATAGCAGGGTCGCGGCATCCCCCGACGCCGCGATACCCGCCATGCAGGCGTAGCCGTATCCCCGGCGAGACTCCGGGACCACCCGCGCACCCGCCGTACGGGCCAGGGCGCTGGTGCCATCGATGGAGCCGTTGTCGACCACAATCACGCGCTCGAGTAATGGCGTGCCGGCCTCGTCGCGCAGTGCGCATAAGCCAGCGACCACGCCAACTATCGCCTCGGCTTCGTCCAGCGCCGGCACGATGGCACAGATACTTTCTTTCTTGTCCAAAGTAATTTTCATTCGAGTGGGATACGCTTCGTGATGACCGCCCAAGGCCGTCACTCTTGCACGTACTCATCACGAAAGTTTCACGGACTGGATAAATCGAGAGGCCGCCACTGCTTTTATTTGAACCGCGCCCGGAGAGAAGGCCGTACGTCGCCCAACCCCGCCTATTCAACAGCGGGTGAGTGTTTAACTGTAAGGAATAGCGGGCCTGATCCGACATATCCTCCCAGCCGCCGGCGCTGGACGCGTGCCAGCGCCGGTCATCTTGTTTCATCTTTCTAGGAGGCGTACAGGGTTATGAATGCGATGCTGACGACGATGTCCACAGGATTACTGGTGATAGCCACCCTATTCCGGCCGGCCTTCGCCGCCGAAGCGGAATCCTTCGACCATGAGTTTACAAACTGGGATTCAATGACGAGGCAATACGTGCATTGGTTACCGGACAACCTCCAGAGCCGCGTAGACTACACCGGCCTGGCGCGGGATCGGGCACGGCTGACGCGCGTACTCAACGAGTATTCCGCCGTCAGCCAATCCGCCTTCGACAAATGGAACCAGCACCAGCAGATGGCGTTTTTGATCAACGCCTATAACGCGTTCACTGTCGACCTCATTCTAACGAAGTACCCGGACCTGCGTTCGATCAAGGATCTGGGCGGCCTCTTCGAGTCAGCGTGGAAGCGGAAATTCTTTACCCTGCTGGATGCGCCACGCAATCTCGACTGGATCGAGAACGAGATGCTGCGCGCGCGTTACCACGACCCTCGTATACACACGGCCATCGTATGCGCCTCCATCGGCTGCCCGGCCCTGCTGCCGGGGGCCTACACTGCCGCCAAACTCGATCGGCAGCTGGAGGACGGTATGCGACGCTTCGTCAGCGACCCGACCCGCAATCGCTACCGGACGGGCAGGCTCGAGGTCTCGTCCATCTTCGATTGGTTCAAAGAGGATTTCGAAAAAGGCAACCAAGGTTACCGGAGTATCGGGGATGTGTTCGCCCGTTATGCCGGCAACTTAAGTCCTGATCCACGTGTCGAGGCAAGTATCCGCGCAAAGTCTGTTCCCATCACATTTTTGGATTACAACTGGTTGCTTAACGACAGTGCCCGATGACGGGCAAGGCGGTAGGTCGCGCCGCCGCTATCCGCACAAACAAGGAACAGGACATCCGCCCCTTGTAGTTTTGTGTCGGCCGGAGGTGGACGATAGCCTCCGGCCGACACGCAAATAGATGCGTTTTTTAACGAACTGCTAGAGTGCCAGCAAACGCAGATTGAACGCGCGCTCCACCAGCCACACGCCCGCCAGGCCCGCCACGATGACGGAACCCGCGATGCGCAACACGTATCGATAGAAGATCGACGCGCGCAGCGCATAGGCCAGGGGCAGGAAAACCGACACCAGCGCGAGCTGGCCCAGCTCCACACCCAGATTAAATCCCACCAGGGCACTGGCCAGGGCGCCGGGCGGCAGGCCGAGATCGGTGAGCACGCTGGCGAAACCGAATCCATGGATCAGGCCAAACACCCCGGCCACCACCCAGCGCCGCGCCGGCAGCAGGGGGAATATATTATTCAGCGCCGCCAGGACCACGGAAGCCGCGATGACCGACTCCACCAGGCGGCTGGGGAGGTGGACCAGGCCCAGGGTCGCAGCACTCAAGGTGATGGAGTGCGCCACGGTGAAGGCGCTGACGATTTTCAGCGTGTCGATCAATGCCGGGCGCCAGTGACTCACTCCGCGCCATCCGTCCTGTGCGCGCTGCAGCACCGCGGGCAGCAGCAGGGCGATGAGAAACAGGATATGGTCGAAGCCGCGCCAGATATGCCAGACGCCGGAGCCCGCGTAATCCATCAGGCTGCGCCACAGATTTGTCGAACCTGACACAAAACTCCGCACCGGGTCCTGCGGCGAGAACACGGCGCTTTGCGTGTATTGCCCCTGGCTTAGGCGCAGCAGCCCCTTGTGTTGCGGGTCGAGGTCGAAGAGCAGTCGATAGTCAACGCTCAGCCTGTCGGCCCTGTGTGGACAAGTGGCGTGGAAGCGCAGCACGCTGTAGGCGCCGTCGCTGTGCTGGTCGATGAGTTGCCCGGTGACTTCCATGGGGCAGGGGTCTCCCGCCATCGCCAAACTCAAATGGCTGCGGGCGTAGGCCGCTATTTCCGCGTGCTGCGCGCGCACTTCGCCCCAGGTCAATGCCCCGTCATCGTTGGTATCGAGGGACAGGGCGTAGTCCAGGTCCCGCAGGGCGATGTCCCATTGGCCGCTGATGCGCGCGCCGTCCAGCGTCAGGCTGAGATAGCTGTCACTTGCCTTGTGCCCCAGGGCGGGCGAACTCAGCAGGACCAGGGCGAGACCAAGCCAGGCGCTTCTCATGCTTCGTTCCAGGGCGCTGACCAAAGTTTTTTGAGGCGTGCGTCTTCCACCCGCCTCTGATCCAGCCACTGCAGCACCGGACGCGCGGCGTAGGGCGCGTCCGCGGCGATGGCCGATTCGATGAGAATGCGCGCGTCCGCCGGTTCGCGCTGGGTCAACCAGTTGTCCTGGGCGAGTCGCAGGGCCTGGCGGGGGTCGTGCTCCAAGACGAGCTGAAAGCGCGCTTCTTCACGCTGGTGCAGGCCGTCGCCGCGCGCCCGGGCCGCGGCGAAGCGCGCGCGCAGTTGGTCGCGATGCGTTGCATACTCCGCCGCGCCCAGGGCCTGTTCCGCCAGGGCCAGGCGCAGCAATAATCCATCGATGCGCGTGTCGTCCTTGAGCAGGGCCACGACCTCCGCGGGCCGTCGTTGGTCCAGGAGGAAGTCCGCGTAAGCGCCCAGGAGATACGCATCGCCCTGCCCCGCACGCAGTGCTGCGCGGTAGTGACGTTGCGCGGCGCCCGTGTCTCCGCGACGTTCGGCTATCTCCGCCAGCACACCGAGGGCCCACTGGCGTTCCGTGGATTGTGCTTCTGTGTCACGGTCGACGATGCGTTGCAACAGGTCGTAGCTGGCGCGCGCTTGGCCCTGCAGACTGCTGACGGAGCAGACGCAGGTATAGGCAACGAGCGGCGTAGCAAGGGGCACCAGTGTCAGGCAATCGCGCCGGGCATCGGCATAGTCGCCGCGCACCTGCCGTATCGCGGCACGGGTGAGGCGCGCTTGCACATGCTGCGGATGGCGTCGCAGCACATCCGCCAGGTCGGTCAGCGACGCGTCGAACTGGTGCAGGCTTTGACGCAGAGTGGCGCGCAATATCTGCACGTCCACGGGTGGCTGCGCCTGGTCCCACCAGGGTGCGAGCGTCGCCTGGGCATAACCCAAATAGCGTGGATCCCCCGCGGCGCGCGCCTGCTGAATATAGCGGAGTGCCAGCGGCACGGCGAGCAGTAGGTTGTTCGGTTGTGCACGCAGTTGTTGGCGCAGGGCACGCAGCTGTGCGCGCCCCGATTGGGTTTGGTCGAGGGGCAGGCGCTCAAGGATGTCGGCATCATTGCGCGGCACATAAGGTGTGCCCCAGGCCTGACTGTGGATCAGCGCGCCAAGGATGACGATCAAAGCCGCCAGGGCGCGAGGGTGAGAGGTCATCGATGTTCGCCCGCAAAAATACGGGCAGTCGGGCCAACCGCCCCCCTCGCCGAAGGAGGAGAGAGGGCGGTTGGTTGCGCTGAACAATAGCTGTTGCAAGAAAAGCGCAACGACACTGGTACTAATAAACATTGCGACATAGGTAACGCCTGGTTATGTAGGTCGGGCATCGCCCACCGCAACGCGGCGGGCGACGTTCCCGCTGGTGGGCGATGCCCGACCTACCGCTAAAGGTTGATGGGCGCGGCAGTCTCCGACTGCGTGGGCACAGGCTCGGTGTTAACCGGGTCGCTGTCCTCCGGCGCGCTCGCGGCGAGTTGCAGCACGAAATTGACAAAGGCATCGGTCTGCGGACTGTCGCTGTTTTTCTTGCTGTTGCCGCAGGCGCCGAGGGACAGCGCGCACAGCAGCACAAGGAAGCCGAACAGGGATTTCATAATGGCGTCTCCTTAATCTAATCTGGTTTGCGGAATCATCAGTTGCTGGGCGAGCCCGGCAGCGGCGTGCGCAGGTAGGGAAAGCCGGCGTCGAAGAAGCTATCGTTCACCAGGGCGCCGTCGGTGAGGGCCGCATTGCCCGCCGGTGCTTGCGATGAATTGCCGTACAGGCCCAGGGCAATCAGCTTACCCATGGCCACGCGCAGCTCGATATCCACCACGTCATCTCCCGGGCGCCGGCCGTTGGGAAAGCCGGCGTTGTCGCCGCCGATCACGCCCAGGTTGTTTTGCGCACCCTTGGCCGTCGGCGCGATGGCGGTGTTGAGGCGCATCATCTCCGCCGGCACCACGTTGAGTGGCTGATTGAGATTGCCGGTGGCCGGGGTATTGATGCCGGTGAGGAAGGTTGCGACCAGATCACTGCGCGGAAACAGCGTCGGTGCCGGCGCGCTGGGGAACAACAGCTCGATGAGCGCGGGCAGCGTCGGGTTGGTCACGTAGTCGGCGAACTGCGCGTCGCCCTTCGGCTCGGAGGCGTTGAACTTGTCTTTGTCCTTCAGGCCGATGACCAGCTCGTTCACCAGGGGCATGGCGAGGCGCGAGACCTGCACCCAGGGACCACCCTCGATAGCCGGCCGGTCGAAGCTCGGCACCGGGCGCAACAAACGCGCCTGACGCAGGCTGGCGCTGGTCCAGGCACCGATCACCGGGTCGGCGGAGGTCAGGCAATCGATGGGCACTTCCAGAATAAGCGCAGTGACATTCGCGTCCGCCAGCAGATCCCGCTCGCCGCTGGTGGAACCGAGGGGGTTGGTGTTGATGAGATCGAAGACCTCTCCCAGATTCACCACGAAGGGATCCTTGCGCTGCCCGACGAACATACGGCCATCGCCGCAGCCGGGGATTTTAATGTTGTACAGGTGGCTGGCCGCGTAGCCGGCGTAATCGGCGATGGACTTATTGCCGATGTTGTCCACGGGTTTTGTGAAGCGGCTGGCGCCGGTATCCACGTTGGTGATAGTGCTGCGCTGGCCACGGCGGCGATTTCCGCGCACCAGGGTGACGCTATAGCTTTCCGTCACGTTCAGGTTGGCGCTGTTGGGACCGGTGATGGCTCCGGAATTGATGAGGGGAATGGAGACCTGTTTGCCGCCCACATTCAGTTGGGTGTCCTTCAGGGTATTGTTAAAGCGGAACTGGAAGGTGAGGTCTTCCTGGGCGTCGCCGTTATTGTCCACGCTGATTTCGTACAGCGCGTCCGGATCCATGGTGAAGTAGTTAGGCCCGCCGTAGGGCGCCTGCAATGGTTGGTAATTGGCGACCAGCGTGACGTAGCCGCTGCGTCCGGCTTCATAGCTGCGAAACAGATAGAAGTCGGTGGCGTCCACCTTCGGGTGTTCCGTTACAAACGGCGCTTCCCGGTGACTGGAGGCCTGGGTTGTCACGCCAGGCAAGGCCAGGGCGGCGCTGGCCGCCATGGCAAGGACGAGTTTGCGTAGGGTCATAAAAATTCTCCTAAGTGGTGAGTTGTGTGAAAGGACATTCATATCTGTCCGTGCGCCTGCGGGTGTTGCGCGGACAGATAGCGGACACCAGGTTGCAGAAACGCATGGATCGGATCGCGGTTAAGTACTTTTCCGTTACCACAGGGTTCTGAGCGTTTGTGTCAGTGGCTATACGCGGCGGCGCCGGGTTTGGATGTGGCGCTACGGAATGGCATAGCCGCCAGGGCAGGCTTTATGTGCCGAAATCCAAATACCGGCCGGTGACGTATAGATAGGTGAAACCCGGCAAAGGCACCGGGATGGGCCTAGTCCCGGAGGGCGTTGCTCAATGAATCGGTCTGGTGTGGGGGGTGCCGTGCGCGCCGTGTTAAGTGGGCGCATCCCTGTGGGTCGTGCGCTGCGGACGAAACCGCGCCGGAGTGTGGTATATAATCGTCACCATCGGCTGGAGGGGGGTGATGTGACGAGTCTAGTGGACGATTCCGCGGCAAATATCGAAAACGCAAGGCATCGCCTGTTGGTGGCGCGCATGATCGAGCGGGATGAGTCTGCCCTGGAGGATCTCTACGACATCATGGCGGGACGTGTGTACGGCCTGGCCCTGCGCATTACCGGTCAGCCACCGGCGGCGGAGGAGGTGGTGTCGGATACGTACCTGCAGGTCTGGCAACAAGCGTCGCGCTATGACGCCCACCGCGGCAGTGTGCTGACGTGGGTGTTGACCATCTGCCGCAGTCGCGCCCTGGATAGCCTGCGACGTAGAGAACCCGCCGAGACCCACCCGGAACCTGACACCCTGCGGCCGGATCTGTTCAACGATGAAGCGTGTCCGCTCAGCCTGCTGCTGAGCTTGGAGAGAAACACGGCCCTGTACGCCGCCTGCATGACCCTGAGCGTCGCGCAACAGGAGTTGGTTGCCCTCGCGTTCTTCCGTGGCATGACACACCAGGAGATCGCCGCCCATACCGGCATACCCTTGGGCAGCGTTAAAACCAGCCTGCGCAAGGCCATGCACAGCCTGCAGCCACTCCTGCAAGACGCCGCCTGCGGCGTGAAGGATTTTCCATGACCCGACGCAAATCCCCCGGCGACGACGACACCCTGGACCCGCTGATCCGGGACGAGTTGCTGCGTCAGCAAAAACCGGTGATGCCGCCCGCGGGCCTGCGCGCCGAGGTACTGGCGCGCATCCGGGACGGGTTGCCCCCCGCGGATTTTCTTACCCTGCGGGTGGGCGATGGCTGGAAGCGGTTAATGCCCGCGGTGGAGGCGAAGTTGCTGACCTACGATACCCGCACCCAGACCAAGTCGTTTCTGCTGCGCGCCGGGGCCGGGGTGAGCATGCCTGGCCACGGTCATCACGGTTATGAAGAATGTCTGGTGCTGGGGGGGGAGATCATCATTGGCGACCTGGTCTTGGCCGCGGGGGATTTCCACGGGGCGGGGGCAGGTTCTGCCCATTCTTCGGTAAGCACCCGCAGCGGGGCACTGGTTTACTTGCACACCGCCCTCGCGGATTATCCGGAGATTCATCCTTAAAATAGTTTCTCAATAGGGGGTTGCGCCGGATTTCGACAAACTGGGCGGCGTGCCTTTTCTGCCCTCAGCCGCTGTCCACTTAAATTAAATACAAGGAATGATGGTTTGACCGACTCTCCCTATAGCCTCAATGCCACCGAAGACAATTTTGAACAAGAGGTGTTACAGACCTCTCATCGCACGCCGGTACTGGTGGATTTCTGGGCGGACTGGTGCGGTCCCTGTCGGGTCCTGACCCCGATACTGGAGAAGTTGGTGGAGGAGTACGCCGGCCAATTTATCCTCGCCAAGGTCGAGGCGGATGAAAACATGCGCCTGGCCGGGCGCTACAAGCTGCGCGGTTTCCCCACGGTCTTGTTGTTTAAAAATGGCGAGATGCAGGCCCAGTTCAGCGGGGCAAAACCCCATACGTTTGTGCGGGATTTTATCGCCCCCTACCTGGGTGCCACCGGGACCACGGTACGGCAGGTGTAAACAGGGCTAAAAGGGACATTTCCCGCTGGAGCAGCCATTATCTTGGGCGGCAGGCAGGAATAGGGTCGGTGATATTGACCATAATATGCCCCCCCTTTATACTTCGCCGCCTTTGCGCCGGCCCTGAGGGGGATTTAGGGGGCCAACTCAGTTTTTTGATGGCCAGGGGTCAATTCAGGCACGCGGCTTAAGCCCTGCCGAGTAAAACCAGGAACCCGGTGAGCGACGACATCCGACGGGTATTGTCCGGCCAACTGCTGGTGGCACTGGTGGCGGGTGTAGTAATCGTTGTGATCCAGGGCTGGAATACGGGATGGCATACGGCACTGTCGGTGGTCTATGGCGGTGGCGTGGCGCTGCTTAATACACTATTACTGATGTGGCGTCTGGGACGTAGCGCCCGGCGCACGCCCACCGACGCGAACCGACAGCTGCGAATGTTCTACCTTTCCAGTGTGGAGCGGTTTCTGGCGGCGGCCACGTTGCTGGTGGCAGGCATGACGGCCTTGGGTTTGTCGCCGCTGGCGGTGGTGGCGGGATTTGTGTTGGGTCAACTGACCCTGCTGATCGCAGGGTTCATGGGTGGGATAAAGTAATACATGTCGAGCGAAGCACTCACATCTTCAGAATACATCAAGCATCACCTGCAGAATCTGACCTATGGCCAGCTGCCGGACGGCACCTGGGGCCTGGCGCACACGGCGGCGGAGGCCAAGGCCATGGGTTTCTGGGCCATCAACGTGGACAGCATGTCCATGTCCATTGTGCTCGGCGCCGTGTTTCTGTTTTTCTTTCAACGCGCGGCACGCCGCGCCACCGTCGGCGTCCCCGGCGGCTGGCAGAATTTTGTCGAATGGATCGTGGAGTTCATCGACAGCAGTGTGCGCGGTTCGTTCTCGGGGAAAAACGCCATGGTCGCCCCCCTGGCGCTGACGATTTTTATCTGGGTGTTCCTCATGAACACCATGGACCTCCTGGCCATCGACCTGGTGCCACAGTTGGCACACCACCTTGAGCTGCCGTTCTTCAAGGTGGTGCCGAGCACCGATCCCAATATCACCTTCGCCATGGCGCTGGCGGTGTTCGCCCTGGTGATCTTTTACAGCATCAAGGTCAAGGGCATCGGCGGTTTCCTGCACGAGCTGACGATGCAGCCGTTTCAGGCCAAGTCCGTGGTCATGAAGACTGTGTTCCTGCTGCCGAATCTTTTCCTTGAAATCATCAACCTCATCTCCAAGCCCATCTCGCTGTCGTTGCGGTTGTTCGGCAACATGTATGCCGGCGAGATGATCTTCATCCTCATTGCCGTGATGTACGGCGCCGGTTGGTTGCTGGGTTCCTTTGCCGGTGTGCTGCAGCTCCTCTGGGCGATCTTCCATATTCTGATCATCACCCTGCAGGCCTTTATCTTCATGACCCTGACCATCGTCTACCTCGACATGGCCCATAGCGAGCACTGATTTTCGTTCTTAAACTTAATTACTTTTTCTTTCTTTAGGAGATACAAATGGAAAACGCACTATTATATATCGCCGGCGCCATCATGATGGGTCTGGGTGCGCTGGGCGCGGCCATCGGCATCGGTGTTCTGGGCGGTCGCTTCCTGGAAGGCGCCGCGCGTCAGCCGGAACTGATCCCCATGCTGCGCATCCAGTTCTTCATCGTCATGGGTCTGGTGGACGCGGTGCCCATGATCGCCGTGGGTATCTCCATGTACATCCTGTTTGCGGTCATCAAGTAATTTCGATACGCCGCTGGCAACGCTACTTTAAGGTTCGCGTATGAATATCAATGCTACTATTTTCGGGCAGATCATCGTCTTCGTCCTGTTCGTGGCTTTTTGCATGAAGGTAATATGGCCGCCGGTGATGCGGGCCCTGGCCGAGCGCAAGAAACAGATCGCCGATGGCTTGGCGTCCGCTGAAAAAGGCCGGCACGAACTGGAGCTCGCGGATAAACGTTCGGTTGAGATACTGCGCGAGGCCAAAGACCATGCAGCGGAGATTCTGGCCCAGGCAGATAAACGTTCCGCCGAGGTGGTCGACGAGGCCAAGAACGCCGCGCGCACTGAGGCCGAGAATATCCTCAAGGCCGCCAAGGCCGAGATCGGACGCGAGATCAACGCGGCGCGCGAGCAGTTGCGCGCCTCGGTGGCCGAGCTGGCGGTGAGTGGTGCGTCGCGCATCCTGGAAAAGGAAGTGGACGCCAAGGCCCACGCCAAGCTGCTCGACAGCGTCATGCAGCAGCTGTAAGGAAACTCGTCCATGTCCGAAAACATTACGCTTGCCCGCCCCTACGCCGAAGCCGCTTTCGGCCTGGCGCAGGACAACAAGGCGCTGAAGCAGTGGTCCGAGATGCTGGCCCTCGCCGCCGCCGTGGCCGCGGACGTTCAGGTCGCGCGTCTGGCCATGGACCCGCGGGTGGCACGCGAGCGTTTCACCCGGTTGTTTCTCGACATCTGCGGCAAGGCGCTGTCGAAAGAGGGCGCCAATTTTATCCGCGTGCTGCAGGACAACCGCCGCATCGCACTGTTGCCGGAAATCGCCCAGTTGTTTGAGGCGCGTCGCGCCGAGGCCGAAGGCCGCGTCGAGGCGCAAGTGATCTCCGCCTTTGCCATTACGCCAGAACAGCTGAAAAAAATCAGCGCCGCCCTGAAGAAAAAATTCGGTCGCGACGTGAGCGTGGTCACCAGCGTCGATGCGTCTCTGGTGGGCGGAATGATTATTCGTGCCGGCGATGTCGTGATCGACGGTTCCGTGCGGGGCAAGTTGCTCGCACTGGCATCCCATTTGAATCGTTAAAGGTAAACCCATGAGCCAACTCAACCCTTCTGAAATCAGCGACCTAATCAAAGCGCGCATCGAAAAATTTGAAACCTCCGCCGAGGCGCGCACCGAAGGCACGGTGGTGAGCCTGACCGACGGCATCGCGCGCATCCACGGTCTGTCCGACGTGATGCAGGGCGAGATGATTGAATTTCCCGGCAACACTTATGGACTCGCGCTCAACCTGGAGCGCGACTCCGTCGGCGCGGTGATCCTGGGCGACTACCTGCACCTGGGCGAGGGCGACAGCGCGCGCTGCACCGGCAAGATTCTGGAAGTGCCCGTGGGTGAAGCGCTCATCGGCCGCGTGGTCGACGCACTCGGTACCCCCATCGACGGCCGCGGACCCATCAAGGCCACGCAGACCTCGCCGATAGAAAAAGTGGCGCCCGGCGTGATCCAGCGTAAATCCGTGACGCAGCCGGTGCAGACCGGCCTCAAGGCCATCGACGCCATGGTGCCCATCGGCCGCGGCCAGCGCGAACTGATCATCGGCGATCGCCAGACCGGCAAGACCGCCGTGGCCGTGGACGCCATCATCAACCAGAAAGGTACCGGCGTCATCTGCATCTATGTGGCCATCGGCCAGAAGGCGTCTTCCGTGGCCGCCGTGGTGCGCAAGTTGGAGGAACACGGCGCCATGGGCCACACCATCGTGGTGGCCGCCACCGCCGCCGACTCCGCCGCCATGCAATACATCGCACCGTACTCCGGCTGCACCATGGGCGAGTTCTTCCGCGACACCGGGCGCGATGCGCTCATCGTGTACGACGACCTGACCAAACAGGCCTGGGCCTATCGCCAGATTTCATTGTTGCTGCGCCGCCCGCCGGGCCGCGAGGCGTATCCCGGCGACGTGTTCTATCTGCATTCCCGCCTGCTGGAACGCGCCGCCCGCGTGAACGAAGACTACGTGGAAAAATTCACCAACGGCAAGGTCAAGGGCAAGACCGGTTCGCTCACCGCCCTGCCGGTGATCGAGACCCAGGCCGGCGACGTGTCGGCCTTCGTGCCCACCAACGTCATCTCCATCACCGACGGTCAGATCTTCCTCGAGACCGACCTGTTCAACGCCGGCGTGCGTCCCGCCATCAACGCCGGTCTGTCGGTGTCGCGTGTCGGTGGCGCGGCCCAGACCAAGATCATCAAGAAGCTCGGCGGCGGTGTGCGTCTGGCCCTGGCCCAGTACCGCGAGCTCGCGGCCTTCGCCCAGTTTGCCTCGGACCTCGACCCGGCCACGCGCAAGCAGCTGGACCGCGGCGTGCGCATCATGGAGCTCATGAAGCAGAAGCAGTACTCGCCGATGAACGTGGCGCAGATGGCGTTGTCGCTGTTCGCCATCAACCAGGGCTTCCTCGACGACGTGGAGCCGGCCAAGGTGCAGGCGTTCGACGCCGCGCTGCAGTCGTACATGAAATCCAAACACGCCGCCCTGCTCGACGACATCAACCAGAAGGGCGACTACACCGACGCGATCGCCGCCACGTTGCAAGCCGCGGTCACGGACTTCAAGGCAACCAGCACCTGGTAATGCAACAGGGCGAGTGGAGTAATTTCAATTCGCACTAAAAAGTGTGATTTTGTAGGTTGGGTTAGGCGAAGCCGTAACCCAACAAGCGATGGGTAAAATAGCGCCGTCTGTTGGGTTGCGCCGCTGCGCGGCTAACCCAGCCTACGCAAGGCATCAATGTTATTTCTGTCGGGAATTGGAGCAACTGAACCATGGCCGTCGGTAAAGAGATACGCACCAAGATCAAGAGCGTGCAGAACACGCAGAAGATCACGCGCGCCATGGAAATGGTGGCCGCGAGCAAAATGCGCAAGGCGCAGGAGCGCATGCGTGCAGCACGGCCCTACGCCGATAAGATCCGGCACGTCATCGGGCACATGCATTATGCGCATCCGGAATATCACCATCCGTTCCTGGTGGAGCGCGAGGTCAAGCGCGTCGGCTTCATCGTGATCACCTCGGACCGCGGCCTGTGCGGCGGCCTCAACACCAACCTGCTCAAGGCCGCCATCGGCAGCATGCGCGAGTGGAACGGCAAGAAGGTGGAGATCGACGTGTGCACCATCGGCAGCAAGGGCTTCGGCTTCATGAGGCGCATGGGCAGCAACATCGTGACGCATGTCTCCCACCTGGGCGACGCGCCGCGGGTGGAACAGCTCATCGGCACGGTCAAGTCCATGCTCGATGCCTACAGCGAAGGCCGGCTCGATCGTTTGTACATCGTCTACAGCCGTTTCGTGAACACCATGTCGCAGCAGCCGGTGGTGGAGCAGTTGCTACCGCTGCCGGAAGTCGCGCAGAAAGAAGAGCGCGAGCAGCTGGCCCATTACTGGGACTACCTCTACGAGCCCGATTCGAAAGAAGTGATCGACGCCCTGCTGACGCGCTACATCGAAACCCTGGTGTACCAGGGCGTGGTGGAGAACCTGGCGTGCGAGCAGTCGGCGCGCATGGTGGCGATGAAGGCCGCGTCGGACAACGCCGGCAAGATGATCGACGAACTGAAGCTGCGCTACAACAAGGCGCGCCAGGCGGCGATTACCCAGGAGATTTCCGAAATCGTCGGCGGTGCGGCAGCCGTATGATGACGTTACGCAAAAGTCCATCCGGGACTTTTGCGTAACAGCAGGCTGGGCGGAGTAATCTGCCCAGCCTGCTGCAATCCTTCCATGGATTGCCGTGTACTTTTTAGTGGGATCGCGAGGCGGATGCCGTGATCGATAAATGAATTTGAAATTTTGTTGAGGAGCTACACATGAGTTCAGGCAAAGTGGTACAGATCATCGGCGCGGTGGTGGACGCGGAATTCCCGCGTGACGCCCTGCCCAAGGTGTATGACGCGCTACTGGTGGACGGCGGTCTGACCCTCGAAGTCCAGCAGCAGCTGGGCGACGGCATCGTGCGCTGCATCGCCATGGGCACCACCGACGGTCTGCGTCGCGGTACCGCGGTGCAGGGCACCGGTGCTGCGATCTCGGTACCGGTGGGGCAGAAGACCCTGGGCCGCATCATGGACGTACTCGGCCGGCCGATCGACGAGAAGGGTCCGGTGGGCGAGGACAAGCGCATGCCGATCCACCGTGCGGCACCTCGATATGAAGACCTGGCGGCCAGCGCCGAACTGCTGGAAACCGGCATCAAGGTGATCGACCTCATGTGTCCATTTGCCAAAGGTGGAAAAGTCGGGCTGTTCGGCGGCGCCGGCGTGGGCAAGACCGTGAACATGATGGAGCTGATCCGCAATATCGCCATGGAACATTCCGGTTACTCGGTGTTCGCCGGCGTCGGCGAGCGTACCCGTGAAGGTAACGACTTCTACCATGAAATGAAGGAAGGCGGCGTGCTGGATAAAGTGGCGCTGGTGTACGGCCAGATGAACGAGCCGCCGGGCAACCGCCTGCGCGTGGCGCTCACCGGCCTTACCATCGCGGAGAACTTCCGCGACGAGGGCCGCGACGTGCTGCTGTTCATCGATAATATTTATCGTTATACGTTGGCCGGCACCGAGGTATCCGCGTTGCTCGGGCGTATGCCGTCGGCGGTGGGTTACCAGCCGACCCTGGCGTACGAAATGGGCGCCTTGCAGGAACGTATTACGTCCACCAAGACCGGCTCCATCACCTCGATCCAGGCGGTGTACGTGCCGGCGGACGACTTGACCGATCCGTCGCCGGCCACCACCTTCTCGCACTTGGATGCGACCGTGGTGTTGTCGCGCCAGGTGGCGGAGCTGGGCATTTATCCCGCGGTGGACCCGCTGGATTCCACCAGCCGCCAGATCGACCCGAACATCATCGGCGAAGAGCATTACCGCACCACGCGCGACGTGCAGGCCACGTTGCAGCGCTACAAGGAACTGCAGGACATCATCGCGATTCTCGGTATGGACGAGTTGTCGGAAGACGATCGCCGCGCCGTCTCCCGCGCGCGTAAGATCCAGCGCTTCCTGTCGCAGCCGTTCTTCGTGGCGGAAGTATTCACCGGCACGCCGGGCAAATACGTGGCTCTGAAGGAAACCCTGCGCGGCTT
>JAYUFH010000364.1:0-4008 GCA_043738765.1 Pseudomonadota bacterium
CCCCCCAAGCACGCACAATTCCTGGCGCAAGTGAATCAGGACGGTGGTGGCGACACCCAAACCCGGCAGACCGCGCGCAGCCCGCTGCCGGCGCTGGAAATGAGCGAAAAAAACAGCTATCTGCCCATCGCCCAACCGGCCCCGCAGGTGCAGATCCAAAGCCTGCGCCAAATGATCGCACTCCTGGCCGACGAAGACGCGCGCCGCCGCAAGATCCGCGTGAATCCACCGGCGCCGCAGGAACGCGACCCGCTCACCGAGCCTGAAACCCAGGGCCTGACGCAGAAAAACCAGCAACAGGAACGCGCCCGGCTGACGGCGGAAATCGACCGCAATTGGCAGGAACTGCAAAATGCGCCGCGCACGAAATACCTTACTGCCCGCACCCAGGAATACAAATACGCCGTGTATATGGATGCGTGGCGCACCAAGGTGGAACGCGTGGGCAACCTCAATTACCCGGAACAAGCCAAACGCCAGAACATCGGCGGCAGCCTGGTGCTGGATGTCGCCTTGAAACCCGATGGCAGTATCGAAAACATCAGCGTCCTGCGTCCGTCACGGCATAAAATCCTCGACGAGGCGGCGATCCGTATCGTGCGGCTGGCGGCACCCTACGCGCCGTTTCCCCCCGACCTGCGCGCGGATTACGATCTCGTGCATATTACCCGCACCTGGAAATTCCAGGACGCCAGGGTATCCAGCGATCTGCCTTAGTCCACCCGGCCAGCGCGCGCCTAGCTTGCATGCAGCACCCGCCCTGCCAGATACTATCGACATGAACACCACCATCTGCCTCACCAATCACTTCCTTATCGCCATGCCGGGTCTCGGTGATCCGAACTTTTCCCGCACCGTGACATTGATCTGCGAGCACTCCAGCCAAGGCGCCATGGGCCTGGTTATCAACCGCCCGACGGACCTCAGCCTGAGCGATGTCCTGGAGCAAATGGAGATAGAAAAGACCGACACGACCCATCTGGAAATGCCCGTGCACCTGGGCGGCCCGGTGCAGAACAATCGCGGCTTCGTGGTGCACGAACCCCTGGGGCATTGGGAATCCACCCTGCCCATCACCGACACCCTGGGTGTATCCACCTCGCGCGATATCCTGGTGGCCCTGGTGCAGAATCGTGGACCGGACCGGTGTTTTCTCGCCCTGGGTTATGCCGGTTGGTCCGCCGGCCAGTTGGAGCGGGAGATCGCCGACAACGCCTGGCTCAGCGGCCCGGCGGACAATAGCATTTTGTTCGACACGCCGGTGGCATCGCGCTGGAACGCCGCCGCGCATCTCCTCGGCGTGGACCTCAGCATGCTCTCCGGCGATACGGGTCACGCTTGACCTCGGGCACCTACCTCGGATTCGATTACGGCAAAAAACATATAGGTGTGGCGGTAGGCCACGGCGAATCACGCATGGCCCATGCCCTGGACACCGTGAGTGCTCACCACGAACGTCCCGACTGGGATCACATCACCCGCCTGATCGGGGAATGGCGGCCCACCGCCCTGGTGGTGGGCCTGCCGCTCAATATGGACGACAGCGAAAATGACATGACGCAGGCGGCAAAGAAGTTTGGTAATCGCCTGCGGGGCCGTTACAATCTGCCGGTACACATGGTGGATGAACGCCTGACGTCGGTGATGGCAAAAAATGCCCTGCAAGAGGTTGGCATCCGCTACCAACGCCGAGCACCCAACATCGATAAAATTGCAGCGCAGGCGATACTTCAAGCCTTTCTGGACGAGCGGGACACAGGCCATGCACCAGACCATTGATATCAACGCCACCCTCAGCTACATGGCGGATGAGCTGCGTCCACAGTTGGCGCGCAACCCCATCATGATCGGCGTGCACACCGGTGGCGCCTGGGTCGCCGAACACCTGCATAAGGCGTTGGACCTTGCTGAACCCCTCGGCACCCTCGATATCTCGTTCTATCGCGACGACTTCACCCGCGTCGGCGTCAACCCCCAGGTCAAGACCTCCAACCTGCCCACCAACATCGAAGACCGCCACGTCATACTGGTGGACGACGTATTGCACACCGGTCGTACCATCCGCGCGGCGTTAAATGAAATTTTCGACTACGGCCGGCCGGCCTCCGTGACCCTCGCCGTGCTCATCTGTCGCGATGGCCGCGAGTTGCCGATCGAGGCCCAGCTCATCGGCCATACGCTGAAGCTAAAAGCCCATGAACACATCAAACTCACCGGCCCGCAACCGCTGCAGCTGAAAATACAGGAGACCACCGGTTGATCCAGCAGGACGTGCAAATCGATGCCCAAGGGCGACTGCGTCACCTCCTGACCATAGAAGGCATTCCCCGTCCCACCCTGTTGGAGATACTCAACACCGCCGAGTCGTTTATGTCGGTGGGCGAGCGCGAGATCAAGAAGCTCCCCCTGCTGCGCGGCAAGACAGTGGTCAATTTATTTTTCGAGTCCAGTACGCGCACCCGCACGACCTTCGAGATCGCCGCCAAACGTCTGTCCGCGGACGTGATCAACATCAATACCAGTGTCTCCAGCACCTCCAAGGGCGAAACCCTGCTGGACACGGTGCGCAACCTGGAGGCCATGCATACCGACCTGTTCGTGGTGCGCCACAACGAGTCGGGCGCGGCCCACCTGATCGCCCAGCACGTGCCGCCGCACGTACACATCATCAACGCCGGTGACGGCGGCCACGCCCACCCGACCCAGGCGCTGCTCGATATGTTCACCATCCGCCGCTACAAGGGCGCATTCGAGAAACTGCGCGTGGCCATCGTCGGCGACATCCTGCATTCGCGCGTGGCGCGCTCGCAGATCCATGCGCTCACCACCCTGGGCGTGCCGGAGGTGCGGGTGATCGCCCCCAACACCCTACTGCCGACAGCGGTGGAGCGGCTTGGGGTGAAGGCCTATTCCAACATGCACGCCGGCCTCGAAGACGTGGACGTGGTCATCATGCTGCGGCTGCAGCGCGAACGCATGCACGGTGCGTTGATTCCGAGCGAGCAGGAATACTTCAACCTCTACGGCCTGACGGAAGACAAATTATCCTATGCCAAACCGGATGCCATCGTCATGCACCCCGGCCCCATGAATCGCGGACTGGAGATCGACTCCACCGTAGCCGACGGACCGCGTTCCGTGATCCTGCCACAGGTCACCAACGGCATCGCCGTGCGCATGGCCATCATGGCCATCATCATGGGCGGGCAACCGGCTACTGAAGCGAGGCGTGCAGAATGAGCCTGGTCATCCGCGGTGGACGCATCATCGACCCGGCGAACAACATAGACGCCGTACACGACCTTTACATCGACGCCAGTGGCTTCATCGTCGGCGTCGGTGACGTGCCGCCCGGTTTTGATGCCCATAGCACCCTGGATGCCCAGGGCAAGATCGTGTGTCCGGGTCTGGTGGACCTGCGCGCACGCCTGCGCGAGCCGGGGCTGGAATACAAAGCCACCCTGGAGAGCGAGACGCGCGCCGCCGTCGCCGCGGGCATCACCACCCTGTGCTGCCCGCCGGACACCTATCCGGTCATCGACACCCCGGCCATGGCACAACTGATTCAGCAACGCGCCTGGCGTTTCGGGCTGGCGTTTGTCCACCCCTTGGGCGCCCTGACGCAGGGGCTCGAAGGCAAACTGCTCACGGACATGGTGGCGCTGGAAGAGGCCGGCTGTGTCGGCCTGAGCAATGCGCTGGAACCGGTCACCGATACCCTGGTCATGCGCCGCGCCATGGAGTACGCCGCGACCTTCGATCTGACGGTGTTCCTGCATGCGGAAGACCCGTGGCTGGGCAAGGACGGCTGCGCCCACGAGGGCGAGATCAGCACCCGTCTCGGCCTGGCCGGCATACCGGAGGCCGCCGAGACGGTGGCCGTGGCGCGCGACCTGGCATTGATCGAACAAACCGGGGTGCGCGCGCACTTCTGCCAGCTGTCCAGCGCCCGCGCCGTCACCATGGTGGCGGAGGCGCAGCAGCGCGGCCTGGCGGTGACCGCCGACG
>JAYUFH010000365.1:0-1467 GCA_043738765.1 Pseudomonadota bacterium
GCGGTAACGTTCCAGTTTGCAGGTAGGTGCGGAGGGCCTGGACTATGGTATGCAGCGGGTTGTAGCCGCGCTGCTTGAGGGTGCGAAAGATGCTCATGAGCACGGCTTGCATATCAGCGCCAGCCTCGCTGCGGTTGGCGTAGCTGTTTTTGCGAATGATGACCGCCGGGCGTATGGCGCGTTCGCCGGTGTTATTGTCATAAGGAACCTCCGGGTGATCCAGGAACGTAAACAACTCGTGCTGGTGCCGCCGCAGGCGCTTGACCAGACGGCGGGCATTCTTGTCCTTCCACGGCTGGTCGAGCAGTTCTTGTAAGCGCCCCCCGATCCGCTGGCGCTTGGAGATGTAGTCCGGGGCCGTGCGTTCACTGTGTTTGCTCAAGCGCATGGCGTCGCGCAGCAGGCGGCGCAGTTTCTTGGCGAACCGACGCCAAACGCGGCCCGGTACCTGGTATTTCTCGACGCGCAGCAAATCGCGGAGCAGATGCGGAAGGCATTTCTGCTTGGCCATGCAGCGGATCGCGTTGTAGGCACCCCAGAAGTCGGTGACCAGGATACCCTGGAATTCCCGCTTGAAGAACTTGCGCAAGAGCGGACTGCCGCGACAGCGATCGATCATGTAGTAGGTCAGGTCGGCGGCCGTGAAGCACCACAGCCACCAGGTCTTGCCTCGGACCCGCCAGCCGGTTTCGTCGGCGAACAGGACCTTTGCTTGCAGTGCCTGGGTCTTGATCTCCTCGTACCAGGCGAAGAGGATTTCTTGCAAGCGATGCCACATCTGCACCAGACCGCCCGCAGTCAGTTTGAAGTGCAGGTGGAAATTGAAGACCGAGAGAATCTGCTCGATGGTCACGCCCAAGCCGTAGTGCAGCCACGCCGACAGCACTAGGACGTGGTTGCCAATCTGGGCGCTGGGCAAGGCATCGGCGACCGGTGGTTCGACCCGCCGGCGGCACTGCGGGCACCAGTCGCGGTGAATCGTGTATTGGGTCACGATGGGGGTGATGTTGTCGGGAATGTCTTCGATAATCCGCGTCCGCATTTGCCGGCACGGCGTCACTTGCCCCAGGCAAACGGGGCAGCGCTCCAAACGCAAAATCACTCGTTGATGGATCACCGGTGGCAGGGGCCGGCGGCTGCCTGGGTGGCCGTTCCTGGCTCCCGGCTTTTTGCGCCGCCCCGGCGTGGCATCCTTCTGATAGACTGGTTTCATCCCGGAGGGCGTGGACGGAGAATCTCCCGGCCGGCGTTGCCGCTCGGCCAACAGTTTGGCCATTTGCAGCAAAGCAAACACCACCGCTTCGGGCCCCTGCTCGTAAATCGCCTGGGCTTCCTCGGCGGTAAGACTCGGACCCAGAGTAATTTCCTGAGTCGAAACCACGCGGGCTCTCCTTGCCATTCGACATGGTAAGAAGTACCCGAAAACCAAAAATCAGCCAAGATTAACTGCATACGGCTGAAGTGTTA
>JAYUFH010000366.1:0-1465 GCA_043738765.1 Pseudomonadota bacterium
ACGAGAATCCCATCGTCCGCGTCTCATGGTCGTCAAGTCTATGGTGCCGCGAGCCCGTATGTTAGTGTGACCGCTACCGCCTTTTGAGACGTGCACTGATGACAGCATCGTGGTTCGCCATGGTGCTGATCTCGCAAGGAAGATTCCTCGATCTGGGCGGTGGCCGTGGGCGATGCTGGTTGTCTCATTACGGAGAACGCCATGTCTACGCCGACATCCCCCATCACACCACGTCATCTGCAGCCGGATCCTGAGTTCGCTATCGTGCGCCCGCACGCTGCGGGCCTGGATATCGGCGCTGGGGAGATCTGGGCGGCGTCGCCGCCGGGCGAGCACGAGAAGACGGTTGGCAAATTCGGAACGTTTACCGCTGACCTCGTGTCACTGGTGGTCTGGCTGAAGGAGCGCGGGATTACGACGGTGGCGATGGAGAGCACCGGCGTGTATTGGATTCCGATCTTTGATGTGTTGCAGCGCGCTGGCATCGAAGTTTTTCTGGTGAATGCCTACCACGTGAAATCCGTGACCGGACGCAAAACGGATTTGCAGGATTGTCAGTGGCTCCAGAAATTGCACGGGTGCGGATTACTGAAAGGCAGTTTCCGTCCTGATGATCTGACGGTGGCCGTGCGTTCTTTGTTCCGTCATCGCGCGGATCTGGTCCGCGAAGCGGCGGCAAGTGTTCAGCGCATGCAGAAAGCGCTGACGCAGATGAACGTCCAGCTGCATCACGCCGTGTCGGATATCACCGGAAAGACCGGCCTCGCGATCATCGACGCGATCATGGCTGGCGAGCGCAGTCCCGCGACCCTTGCCAAGCTGCGTGATCGCCGCTGTAAAAGCGATGAGGCCACCATCGCCAAAGCCCTGACCGGCACCTGGCGCAACGAGCATTTGTTTTCCATCCGTCAGCATCTGGCCACGTGGCGACATTTCCATGCACAGATCGCCACCACCGACGCCGAGCTGGCGACCGCGCTGGGGCAGATCCCGGATGATCCCAGTGCCGGTTCGCTCAAAGGGCCAGCGAAACGCGATCAGACCGCTATCGCTTTTGACGCACGGACCGTCTGTCACCAAAAATTCGGCGTCGACCTGACCGCCATCGAAGGCATCGGTCCCAACACCGCACTGACCATCCTCAGTGAAGTCGGCGCTGATTTCAGCCGCTTCAAGACCAGCGGCGCCTTTTGTTCCTGGCTTGGCGTCGCGCCCAACCAGCGCATCACGGGTGGCAAAACCATCTCGTCGCACACCAAGCGCACCCGCAACCGAGTGAATCAGGCTCTGCGCGTGGCAGCCTCCGCCTTACGTAAATCCAAATCCGCCCTCGGCTCAATCGCCCGCGCCTTGGAACGACGTCTTGGCGCCACCAAATCCATCGTCGCCATGGCGCACCGTCTCGCCCGCTACATCTACGCCATGGTCACTCGTGGCGAAGACTATCTGCAACGCTCACTCGCCG
>JAYUFH010000367.1:0-27599 GCA_043738765.1 Pseudomonadota bacterium
ATTCGCTGCGCTTAATCCACCCTACATTCAACTGGCGGCCGTCACCGCGGACCTAACTAGCCAGATCCTGCAGCAGCGCCGCCCGCTGCTCCGGCGGCAGCGGATCGACCCGCTGGGTATAGGCCGGGTGGTCGATACCCATGCCGATGGCGGCACCGGCCTTGGCCGCCCTGATCATGTCCGGCGTCAGCTCGAAGCGCAGAAAGTGCACCGCCGAGGTCTTCTCTTCGTTGTCGCGCTGCATGTCCTCGTCGGCGATGGCCCACACCGGGTCAAATCCGGCGACCCGCACCCACACCTTATCCTCGATGGCCTGCATTTTGGCCAGGGCGACTCGGCGCTCGCTCTCATCGCCGTACTCCAGCATGAAGGTCGCCTTCCAGTTGCTGCCATCGGGGATCAGCGGGTTATAGGCGGCGATCTCCTCGTCGATACCCGCAGTCTCGAAAATTTTCTCCGCCCGCAGCATTTCCTGCACCTGGTATTGCATGGTGAGAAAATCCTCGAAGTACAGGCTGGCGTGCGGGCCGATCTGCACCTGCCGGCTCTTCTTGTGGGCGATGACCTTGGCGCGGAAATCGTTGCGCACTTGGGCATATTTTTCGAGGGTGTAGAGTTTGTCGCGGGTCAGCTTTTGCATGGCATCGGTTCTCATTATTTCGTTCCTTAGGGCTTGTGTTGGCCTTCCAGGGCGACAATCGGTTTGTCGGTAAACAGATAATCGCGTAGCTCCTTGTCGAAGCGCGGGTCGCGCCGGCGGATCCATTCGAGCATCATGGCGGCGTGTTCCTTTTCCTCATCGCGGTTGTGCGCGAGGACCGCGCGCAGTTCGTCATCCTTGCAGGCATCAACACGCTGGTTGTACCAGTCCACCGCCTCCAGCTCTTCCATGAGGGAGACAATGGCACGATGCATATCGCGGGTTGCGTCACTCAATTCGCTTTCGTGGTACCCCTCATTCGCCATGCATAATCTCCAGTATATAAAATAATTCGTCGTTAGATGCCGTACGCGGCCCGCAGCAGCGTCAAGGGATGGGTGGGCGCACGCGGCGTTTCCAGTCCACTCTCGATCTGGTGACCCGCCATGGGGCAATCACTGGTGTAATAATCCGCCGCGGCTGCCTCGACCCGGTTGATCACCGGTCGGGCGATCTTCATGGAGGCCTCGCGAAACTCGCTCTTCACCGCATAGGTGCCATCGTGGCCGGAACAACGCTCGATGGCATCGACCTCGGTATCGGGGATCAGTTGCAACACCTCGCGCGTCTTGAGGCCGATGTTCTGCACCCGCAGATGACACGCCACGTGGTAGGCAATCTTGCCGAGATGCTTTTTGAAGTCCGTCTTCAGCAGGCCGTCCTGGTGGCGCAGCATCAGATACTCGAAGGGATCGAAGATGGCATCGCGCACCTTGATAACCTCCGCGTCGTCGGGAAACATCAGCGGCAGCTCCTGCTTGAACATGAGCACGCAGGACGGCACCGGTCCGACGATATCCCAGCCGGCGTCCACCAGGCGTGCGAGCTGTGGGATGTTGATCTCCTTGGCCTGTTTTACCGCCTCCAGATCACCCAGCTCCAGCTTGGGCATGCCACAGCAACGTTCTTTTTCCACCAACGTCACCGCAATGTCGTTATGGCGGAACACCGCCACCAGGTCCTCGTTGATGTGCGGCTCGTTATAGTTGCCGTAGCAGGTGGCGAACAGCGCCACCTTGCCCCGGGTGGTGGCGGTGGGCGTGGCGGTGGTGGCTGGAACATCATTCCACCGCTTGCGAAAGGTGCGGCTGTGATACGGGGGGACCGGCGCCTGCGGGTGCACGCCCAGGGTCTTGTCCAACACCTTGCGGAAAACGCCGTTGCGGTTGGCGGCGTTGACCACCTGCACCACCACGGGGATGCCGGCCAATTTGCCCACCGTGTCGGTGCTGGTGAGCAATCTGTCGCGGGTTTTCACCGCGCCTTGTTTAAACTTCACTGCCTTGGCGCGCAGCATGAGGTGGGGGAAATCCAGATTGAATTCGTGCGGCGGCACGTACGGACACTTGGTCATGTAGCACATGTCGCACAGGTAGCAGTGGTCCACCACCTGCCAGAACACCGGCTTGGCGACGCTGTCCAGTTCCATAGTCGTGGAGTCGTCGATGGCATCGAACAAGGTGGGAAAGGACTGGCACAGGTTGAAACAGCGACGACAGCCGTGACAGATGTCGAATACCCGCTCCATTTCCTTGAACAGCGAGGTCTCCTCGTAGAAATCCGGGTTGTTCCAGTCGAGGGGGTGACGCGTGGGCGCCTCCAGACTGCCTTCGCGCTTGCCTTGGGTGGGAGCGGACATGAATACCCCGTATGAATTCGTTTTCGTTAAGGCGCCGCCCCCTGCCCGGCGTCAACCGGAGACAAAGCGACGGACCATCGTTCGAGAGGAAAGCGGGTCCGGCGCACCGGCCCCGCTCTTTTGTGTACTCGGTTACTTGCCCAGGGTGTCCAGGGCCTTCTGGAAACGGTTGGCGTGGGAACGCTCCGCCTTGGCCAGGGTCTCGAACCAGTCGGCGACTTCGGCAAAGCCTTCATCGCGCGCGGACTTGGCCATGCCCGGGTACATATCGGTGTACTCGTGGGTCTCGCCGGCGATGGCGGCCTTCAGGTTATCCGAGGTGCTGCCGATGGGCAGGCCGGTGGCCGGGTCACCGGCGCTTTCCATGTATTCCAGGTGGCCGTGGGCGTGGCCGGTCTCACCTTCGGCGGTGGAACGGAACACGGCGGAGACATCGTTATAACCTTCCACGTCGGCCTTGGCGGCGAAATACAGGTAACGGCGGTTGGCTTGGGATTCGCCGGCGAAGGCGGCCTTGAGGTTCTCGTGGGTCTTACTACCTTTCAATGCTTTCATTGTTGCTCTCCATATTCGTAAAGGTGTGGACTGGGGGAAAATAAGCAGCCTGTGCTTATTTAGAATTATTCTAAAGTTAATGTAGCAAGCATGTCAAGCGATAGGCAATCGCAACTCGGCCTCACAGGTACTGACACGATCAAGAACATGCGACGTCTGGCATCCAGGGACAGACCGGCGACACCACAGCCAGACTGACAATACCCCATTCAGGCTGCCAATATAGTATTGTCGTATCGGATGGCCAACGGACCCGCCATAATAAATAACTGAAACCGAGGGCAGTTCGAAGTGGGAAAGACCAGCATGCGCCTAACCAATCCGTGGTATAGCCCTCTTCTGTTATTACTCTTATTGGCAGCCTGCGGTGGGGACGGCAAGAGCACTGCCGTACCGCAGAGCTACAACCCAACTCCTACGCCTACACCAACTCCTACACCAACTCCTACACCTACTCCTACACCTACTCCTACACCCACACCACCGCCAGCCCCGGCGTCGCTGACAGCGGCACAAGGAGATGGATTCATCACCCTGACCTGGCCAGTTACCTCCGGCGCGCAATCGTACAATCTCTATTGGTCCACCCGTTCTGGTGTGACCGTCTCCACCGGTACCAAAATCAGCGGCGTGACCTCGCCCCAGATTCATGGTGGACTCACGAACGGGACCGGCCCCTACTACTACATTGTCACCGCCGTGGACAGTGCCGGTGAAGGCCCGGCCTCTGCCCAGGCCTTCGCCTCGCCGGCCAACGGAGCGACCGTCGCGGACCCACTGTTCCCCAATCAATGGCACCTCAATAACACTGCCTCTCCCGGTGAAGACATCAAGGTGATACCCGCCTGGGCCTGCAGCCTACCCAGCAACAATCTGGATCCTCACACCTGCCGCGGCGAAGGTATTCGCATCGCCCTGGTAGACGACGGCCTGGAGATCAACCATGAGGATCTCGCCGCCAATGTGGCCACGGGCCTCAGCTACAACTATGTCGACAACACCAACGACCCCACCGGCGGGGAGCATGGCACCAGCGTCGCCGGCGTGGCGGCGGCGCGGGATCTCAACGGCCTTGGCGTGCGCGGCGTGGCGCCCCGCGCCAATTTGGTCGCGTACAACTTCCTGGTTGCGAGCACTTTTAGCAATGCCGCCGATGCCGAGATCCGCGGAACCCCTAATGTGCACATCTATAACAACAGCTGGGGGCCACCCGACGGCCAGGGCATCCTGGGTGCATCGGACATCCTTTGGAACGCCGCCATCGCCTATGGCCTCGTCAACGGTCGCGGTGGCAAAGGCGCGATTTATCTCTGGGCGGGGGGTAATGGCGCTAACGGCAGCGGGAGCTGCGGCACCTGCGCGGATAACTCCAACTACGACGGTTATGCCAATCATCATGGCGTAATAGCAGTGTGCGCCGTGGGTAAGACCGGGCAAGCTTCACCCTACTCCGAACCCGGCGCCAACTTGTTGCTCTGTGCGCCGTCAAGCGATGACACCATTGGCATCACTACCACCGACCGCACCGGTGCTCTCGGGTTCAACACGACTGGCGCGGCGCCAGACTATTCCGACCCCAACTACACCAACACCTTCAGCGGGACCTCGTCCGCTACACCCACCGTGGCCGGGGTCGTGGCCTTGATGCTGCAGGCCAATCCAACTCTCGGTTGGCGCGATGTACGAAAGATCCTGGCGGATACGGCGCGGGTAAACAATAAGCTGGACCCCGGCTGGGCCCCGAATGGCGTCGGCTATCCCGTGCATCACCGTTACGGATTCGGCGTGGTCAACGCCGACGCCGCGGTCACGGCGGCCCGCACTTGGATAAACCTGGGTCCGGAGATCAGCTACACGTCTATCCCAGCCAACCCTAACATCCCGATTCTCGACAACAACACGACCGGGGTTAGCAGCACCATCAACGTGTTTAACAGCGGCATTACCAAAATCGAAACCGTGGAGGTCACTTTCAGCGCCAACCACCTGCGTTCCGGCGACCTGGAAATCACCCTGACCAGCCCGATGGGCGCAAAAAGTATCCTAGCGGAGCGCCACGACTGTGTGGGTGGTAACACAGGGTGTACCGCGTACAGCGGCTGGGTGTTCAGCAGTGTGCGTCATCTCAATGAAACCGCGGATGGGATATGGTCCCTCACGGTCAAAGACTTGGCTCCCCCTGCTCCCCCCGCCAGCATTTTCACAGGCACCTACACCGGCACCTTCCAATCCTGGCGACTCAAAATTTACGGACGGGCGACCTGATGACCGCACCCCGACACCCTAAACTAATGCATCCCTCCGGACACACGCGCATGCCCCACTCCTCACGCCTCGCCCTTCTCCTGCTGGCCGCCATCCTCGGGAGCGACCCCGCCCTCGCCATGGCCGCCGCCCGCGGGGTAGCCGCGTCTACCCCTCTGACCCAGACCTACACCTGGTATGACGGGGAACGGGAACACACGGTCTGGATCAACCCGGCACTCGTGGCCGAATTCAACCCCCCTTCAACAGAAGACAAAAGCGCGCTGCAACAGGCCCTGCCCGCTGCTCGGGCCCTGCCGGGCAAGAGCGCCGGCATGCGGTTGTGGCAGCTGGACGGCAGCACCACACCGGCGGGCATGTCGCGCGCGCTGAACACCCGCCACCCCCAAGGGAAATACTCGCCGGTCCTGCACGACAGCCCCACGGCGGCCAGCCGCATGCGCGCCCTGCCGGGCAATATCATTGTTTATCTCAATCCTGTCTGGAGCGAGGCAAGGGTCAGCGCCTGGCTGCAGTCCCGTGGCCTGGTTGTGGTCAAAAAGCTCGAAATCGGCACGAACATCTATATTTTGAAAACCGATCCTGGACTGGCGGCCCTGGAGCTTGCCAACACTCTTTACCGGTCCGGCGAGGTGGTGGCCGCTTTTCCGGACTGGTGGCAGGAAACGGTGGCGCGCTGAGGACCTAACCTGCAGGACTGATGGTCTCCCCTGGCCGCCTTGAAGACAGACTGGGAACCGGCACTGTTCGCCTGCTGATACGACTTAAAAAGGGGTAAATGTGAAAAAATATATTTGGCTATCAGTGCTATCTCAACTAGTATCTAAGTACTGCCTGCGGTTTGTCGTAAGTGGCTAGGAATCCTCTTTTTTTCACTTATCTATCAACTAACTATGGCAACACCTAATCCTGCAAGTTCTCTCAGCGGCCTGGCACTGCGCCTGGTACGGGATGGCCTGCTCAGCACAACCGATGCCGAGCGCCTGCAAAACGACGCCCAAACCCAGAAACTGCCGTTTGTCACCCATCTGGTGGAAAGTAAAAAGCTTAGCAGCGCGGTCATCGCGCGCGCGGCGTCGGAAGAATTTGGTGTGCCCTTGTTTGAAATCACCGCCCTGGATTTGGAAGGGGCACCCATCAAACTGGTGGATGCAAAGATCATACGCCGGCACCGCGTCCTGCCGATTTACAAACGTGGCACCAAGCTGTACGTGGCCATCACCGACCCCACCAACCTGCAAGCGTTGGATGAAATAAAATTCAACACCGGCCTCGGTACTGAACCTATCCTGGTGGACGAGTCCAAACTCGCCCTCGCCATCGAAAAATGTTTGGATGCCGCCGACACCACCCTGATGAACCTGTCCGATGGCGACGGGCTCGAAGGGCTGGACATCTCCTCGGATGACGACAACCGGGGCAAGACCGAGGGTGATGACGAGGTCAACGAGGCGCCGATCGTTAAATTCGTCAATAAAATTCTCATGGACGCCATCAACCAGGGCGCTTCCGATATTCATATCGAGCCGTACGAAAAAACCTATCGCGTGCGTTACCGCCAGGATGGCATGCTGCGCGAAGTGGCTTCGCCGCCGTTGGCCCTGGCTGGACGCATCTCGGCACGCGTGAAGATCCTCTCGCGCCTGGACATCGCCGAACGTCGCGTCCCGCAAGACGGCCGCATGAAGCTGCGCATCTCCAAGAACCGCGCCATCGATTTCCGTGTCAGCACCTTGCCGACGCTGTTCGGGGAAAAGATCGTAATGCGTATCCTCGATCCCGCCTCGGCGACCCTTGGCGTGGAAAAACTCGGTTTTGAACCGGATCAAAAGAAACTGTTTCTCGATGCCGTGGAACGACCTTATGGCATGGTGCTGGTCACCGGGCCCACCGGCAGCGGTAAAACCGTCAGCCTGTACACGGCGGTCAATATCCTGAACACCCCCGATCGTAACATTTCCACCGCCGAAGACCCGGTGGAAATAAATCTCGCCGGCATCAACCAGGTAAACATGAACGACAAGGCCGGGCTGACCTTCTCCACCGCCCTGCGCGCCTTTCTGCGTCAGGACCCGGACGTGATCCTGGTGGGTGAAATACGCGACCTGGAAACCGCCGAGATCGCCATCAAGGCGGCGCAGACCGGCCATATGGTGTTGTCGACGCTGCACACCAACGACGCACCCGCCACCCTCAACCGCTTGGTCAACATGGGCGTGGCGCCGTTCAACATCGCCTCCGCCGTCAACCTGATCGTGGCGCAGCGTCTGGCGCGACGCCTGTGTCCGACCTGCAAAAAACAGATAGACGTGCCGAAGCCCGCCCTGCTCAAGGCCGGGTTCAAGGAAAGTGAATTGCACGACCTCAAGGTCCTCGGGCCAGTCGGCTGCGACCAATGCAAAGACGGTTATAAGGGTCGCGTGGGCATCTACCAGGTGATGCCGATCTCCGAAAAGATCGGCGAGATCATCATGCGCGGCGGTAACGCGCTGGATATCGCCAACCAGGCACGTAAAGATGGCATCCCGGACCTGCGCGAATCGGCGTTGAAGAAGGTCCGCGACGGCGTCACCAGTCTGGCGGAAGCCGAACGCCTCACCAACGACTAAATCAACCACCACCTACGATAACCACTATGGCAGAAGCAACGGCACGCGCAGGGAAATCCAAGCTCGATACCTTCACTTGGGAAGGTATGGATAAAAAAGGCAGGCGCATCAAGGGTGAGACCGAGGCGATCAGCGTCGCCTACGTCAACGCCACCCTACGGCGACAGGGCGTCAACCCGATTAAGGTGCGTAAAAAAGGCAAATCCCTCTTCACGAAAAAGAAAGCGATCAAGCCCAAGGATGTCGCTGTCTTCACCCGCCAGTTTGCCACGATGCTGCAGTCGGGCATCCCCATCGTGCAGTCGTTCGATATCGTCGGCAAGGGCCACGAGAATCCGAGCATGCAAGAACTCCTGATGGCGGTGAAACAGGATATCGAATCGGGTACCAACCTGAGTACCGCCCTGGGCAAACACCCGCTGTACTTTGATGCGCTTTATTGCAATCTGGTACAGGCGGGTGAGTCCGCGGGTATCCTCGATGCCATCCTGGAAAAAGTTGCTACTTACAAAGAAAAAATCGAGGGCATCAAGGGCAAGATCAAATCCGCCCTGTTTTATCCGGCCGCTGTGGTGGTGGTGGCGTTTGTCATTACTGCCATCCTGCTGATTTTTGTCATCCCGCAGTTTGAATCGCTCTTCAAGGGATTCGGCGCTGACCTGCCGGCGCTGACGCAGTTCGTGGTGTCATTGTCCAAGCTCTTTCAGAACTGGTGGTGGGCGATCTTCGGTGTTATGGGCGGCACCGTCTTCTTTATCGGCTATTCCTATAAACGTTCGGTAAAAATGCAACACACCATAGACCGGCTCACGCTGAAGGCGCCCATCATCGGAGAAATCATCAAAAAGGCGACTATAGCCCGTTATTGCCGCACCCTCGCCACTATGTTCGCGGCGGGTGTACCGCTGGTGGAGAGTCTGGATTCGGTGGCCGGCGCCTCTGGCAATCAGGTTTACTACGAAGGTGTGATGGCGATCAAGTCCGACGTCAGCACCGGCATGCAACTCCAGGCCGCCATGGACAATACTAAGTTGTTTCCCAACATGGTGATCCAGATGGTCGCCATCGGCGAGGAGTCGGGCGAACTGGACAAGATGCTGGGCAAGGTCGCGGATTTTTATGAAGAGGAAGTCGATAACGCCGTGGCATCCCTGAGCAGCCTGCTCGAACCCCTGATCATGGCAGTACTGGGTATTATCGTCGGTACGCTGGTCATTGCCATGTACCTGCCAATCTTCAAGATGGCGTCGGTGGTCTAGTTGATGTCCGGAGGAAACGTGCGTCGCGCCGCCGGCACCCAACGCCATCGATGACCTTGATTCTGACCCTGCAGAGCAGCCCCAGCGCGTTTATTCTCCTGGCGGCCCTGGTGGGACTCATCGTCGGCAGTTTTCTCAATGTGGTCATACACCGCCTGCCCATCGTGCTGCAACGCCAATGGCAGCAGGAGTATGCGTCACTCGCGGAGACCCCGAGCGAGGGCACAGTCGCCACCGAAACCTACAACCTGGTCTGGCCGGGTTCGCGCTGCCCGCACTGTGGTCACAATATCCGCGCCTGGGAAAACATACCCGTGGTCAGCTTTCTGTGGCTGAAGGGAAAATGCGCCGCCTGTGCCGCGCCGATTTCCCGGCGCTACCCCTTGGTGGAGCTGGTCACGGCCACGCTGACGGCCGCTGTCGCCTGGCATTTCGGCCTCAGCTTCGCCGCGCTGGCGGTTATTATTCTGACATGGGGGTTGATTGCACTCACCTTCATCGATATCGATGAGCAACTGCTTCCAGATTTGATCACCTTGCCGTTTCTCTGGCTCGGATTGGTGCTGAACAGTTTTGACCTGCTTCCCTACAATGGAATAGCCAGCGCGGTCATCGGCGCGGCGGCGGGTTATCTGGTCCTGTGGCTGATATTTCATATCTTCAAGCTACTCACCGGCAAGGATGGCATGGGCTATGGCGATTTCAAGTTGCTGGCGTTGTTCGGTGCCTGGTTCGGGTGGCAAGCTCTGCCCCTGGTGATTCTGCTTTCATCCCTCGTGGGCGCCATTGTCGGTCTGTCTTTCATACTCGTCGCCGGCCGCGACCGACGTTTGCCCATCCCCTTCGGACCGTTTTTGTGTGCGGCTGGCTGGATCGCCGCATTATGGGGAAATAGCATCACCACGCTCTATCTGCAGTATGCCAGGATCACTCCCTGACGGGACAATACGCGCCATGTTACGCATCGGCCTGACCGGCGGCATAGGCAGCGGAAAATCCACCGTGGCCGAACAATTTGCGCGACGCGGCGTGCCTATCATCGACGCCGACGACATCGCGCGACGCCTGGCCTCGCCAGGACAGCCCGCGCACCAGGCCATCATCGACCGGTTCGGCAGTGGCATCCTGGGGGATGGGCAAACCATAGACCGGCGGAAATTACGCTTGCGTGTCTTCACCGATGCCGCTGAACGCAAACACCTGGAGGCGATACTCCACCCGCTTGTGCGACAAACGATCCAGGAGACGTTGAGCCGGCTTGAGGCAGCCTATTGCCTCATTTCCGTGCCACTGCTGATCGAGGCGAATCTCATCGATATGGTCGATCGCGTTTTGGTGATCGACGCGGATGAGAAACAGCAGATTCAGCGGGTGATGGCGCGCAACGGTATGAGTGAACAGGAGGTCAGGCGGATACTGGCCAGCCAACTGACCCGCAGCGAACGGTTACGGCATGCCGATGACCACATCGTCAACGATGCGGACCTGCGGCACCTGGAGAACGCCGTGGAACAGCTGCACCAGACCTACAGGACGCTATCGGCCCGCCCGCAGACCCGATAGCCGCGCTTTCTGCGGGGCGACCCCGAATCAGCTACGGTATTCAGCGTTGATCCGAACGTAATCGTGCGACAGGTCACATGTCCACAGGCGCACAGCGGCCTGCCCCGCGCCGAGTTCGATCCGCAGCTGGATCTCGGGCTTGACCATCACCGCCTGCCCCTGGTCTTCAGTGTAATCCTGGGCGCGTGCGCCGTTCCGTACAATCTGCACCTGGTCCAGATAAATATTCACTGAGCCCACGTCCAGACGCGGAATACGCGCGCGTCCCACGGCGGCAAGTATGCGCCCCCAGTTGGGGTCGCTGGCAAAAAAGGCGGTCTTGACCAGTGGCGAATGCGCGATCGTCTGCGCCACTTCAAGACAATCCGCCTCGCTTTCGCCCTGACTGACATCGATAGTGATAAATTTTGTCGCGCCCTCGGCGTCACGCACGATGGCCTGGGCCAGTTCGGCGAAGACCGCGGTGATATTCTCCAGCAGCACGGCATAGTCCGCGCCGCTGGCCCGGTCGATCAACGCATTACCCGCGCGACCGCTGGCCAGCAACATACAGGAATCGTTGGTCGAGGTATCGCCATCCACGCTGATGCGGTTGAACGTCTGCCGCACCGCCATTCCGATGCAGGCATCGAGTGCCGCTTTCGAGACTGCCGCATCCGTGGCGACGAAGGCCAACAGAGTGGCCATGTTAGGGCAGATCATGCCAGCGCCCTTGGCGATACCGCTCACTGTAGCGGTGGTTGTGCCCAACTTGAAGCGACGCGAACTGCCTTTTGGAAGGGTGTCGGTGGTCATGATGCCATGGGCCGCCTCCGACCAACCCCCCTCGTCCAACGCACCGACTGCCGCGGGCAGTCCGGCGATCACGCGATCGACGGGCAGCCGCTCGCCGATGACCCCGGTGGAGAAAGGCAGGACTTGATCGACCGGAACACGCAGCACTTGCGCCAAGGCCTGGCTGCAACGCAACGCATCCTCCTCACCGGGCACACCCGTGCCGGCGTTGGCAAAACCAGTGTTCACCAATAATGCCCGTGGCATCCCAGCAGCTAAATGTTTTTTTGCGATGCTCACCGGGGCGGCACAGAAACGATTCTGTGTGAACACCCCCGCTGTGACGGTGCCGGGGGCACATTCGATCACCACCAGGTCGCGCCGGCCTTGCTTGCGTATTCCGGCGGCGGTCGTACCGAGCCGCACTCCCTTGACTGGGTACATATCGGGCAATCCTGATAATCCTACCGCCATTGCTGAAGCCCCTTTGCGCTAATCGTCAGTGGAAACTGAGGTCAGTTATGGGCACAAGAAAAATCCTTTATGCCAGCTTGCCGTGGCACTGTTTATATTTTTTACCTGAGCCACACGGACAGGGGTCATTACGCCCTATCTTCGGCTGGCTGCGTACCACCGGTTTCATACCGGGTTCTGCTGCGCCAGTTACGTCAGCCTCATCGATCACTCCGGGATGCTCGAACTGCATGTTCTGCGTCGACGGACGCTGCGACTCCAACACCGCCACATCCTCCGGTTCACGGATAACCACCCGCGTGACGATACTGATTACTTCGCGTTTGATACGATCGAGCATCTCTGAAAACAACTGAAATGCTTCGCGCTTATATTCCTCTTTCGGATTCTTCTGCGCATAGCCACGCAGGTGGATGCCTTGGCGCAGGTGATCCATGGCGGCCAGGTGGTCTTTCCACTGTGCATCCAGCACCTGCAACATCACCGCCTTCTCGAAATGCCGCATCACCTGCGGACCGACATGTATGGTTTTTTCGGCGTGCGCCTTATCGAATTCCTGAACTACGCGCGCGCGCAGCTTGTCCTCATCCAGGGCCGTGTCCTGCTCCAGCCATTGCCTGATCGGCAGCTCCAGCCCGAACTCACGCTGGATATTTTCCCCCAGCTCGGCGACGTTCCACTGTTCCTCGAGGCTACCCGGCGGTATGCTGCCGCTGATGACTTCGGTGACCACATCGCTGCGGATATTCGCAATGCTTTCCGATATATCATCGACTTCCATCAGGTTGTTGCGTTGCTCGTAGATGACCTTGCGCTGATCGTTAGCGACATCATCATATTCGAGCAGCTGTTTGCGTATGTCGAAGTTGCGTCCTTCGACCTTACGCTGCGCGTTCTCGATGGCGCGCGACACCCACGGGTGTTCTATCGCCTCGCCTTCCTGCATGCCAAGTTTCTGCATCAGGCCGGACACCCGCTCCGAGCCGAAAATGCGCAACAGGCTGTCCTCCAGCGAAAGATAGAAACGCGTCGAACCCGCATCTCCCTGACGTCCCGACCTGCCGCGCAGCTGGTTATCGATGCGCCGCGATTCATGACGCTCAGTGCCGATGACATGCAGGCCGCCGGCCTCCAACACCTGGTTATGCCGCTTGCGCCATTCCTCGCGTATTTTTGCCGCCTGCGTCTTGTCGGCCGCAACCAGTTCTATTTCCAGATTGCCGCCCAGCACAATGTCAGTACCGCGTCCGGCCATGTTGGTCGCGATCGTCACTACCCCAGGTTGTCCCGCCTGGGCAACGATGTGCGCTTCGCGCTCATGTTGCTTGGCGTTGAGCACCTCATGCGGGATACCCTCTTTCTTCAGCAGCTTGGCGAGCAGTTCGGAGCTCTCGATCGATACTGTACCCACCAGGACTGGCTGCCTGCGCTGGTGGCAATCCTTGATATCCGTGATGATTGCCGCATGCTTCTCATCGTTGGTTCGATACACTTGGTCGCCCATGTCCTTGCGCACCATGGGCCGGTGTGTCGGGATCACCACCACCTCGAGGTTGTAGATCTGCTGGAATTCAAACGCCTCGGTATCCGCCGTTCCAGTCATACCGGATAATTTGTCATACAGGCGGAAATAATTCTGGAAGGTGATGGAAGCCAGCGTCTGGTTTTCGTTCTGGATCTTTACACCTTCTTTAGCCTCCACTGCCTGGTGCAAGCCATCCGACCAGCGACGCCCGGTCATCATGCGACCGGTAAACTCGTCGATGATGATCACCTCGTTGTCGCGCACGATATAGTCCACCTCGCGCTTGAACAGCGCGTGTGCGCGCAGCGCGGCATTCAGGTGATGCAACATGCCGATGTTGGAAACGTCGTAAAGATTACTGCCATGCTCGAGCATGCCGGCGCCTTCCAGCAGCTTCTCGGCGTGTTCGTGCCCTTCTTCCGTTAGATGTGCCTGACGGGTCTTCTCGTCTACGCTGTAATCACCGGGGCCGTCCTCGGTCAACTGGCGTGTCAACTTGGGGATGATCGCGTTGATCTTGTAATAAAGATCGGTGCTGTCCTCGGTCGGGCCTGAGATGATGAGCGGGGTGCGCGCCTCGTCGATCAGGATGGAGTCAACTTCGTCGACGATGGCAAAATACGCGCCGCGTTGCACCCGCTCTTCCGCTCGGAATGCCATGTTGTCGCGCAGATAATCGAAGCCGTATTCGTTGTTGGTGCCATAAGTAATGTCCGCCGCATAAGCCGTGCGTTTGGTTTCGCTGTCCTGACCGGACACCACCACGCCCACACCCAGACCGAGAAAATTGTACAGCCTGCCCATCCATTCGGAATCGCGCCGTGCGAGATAGTCGTTCACCGTCACCACGTGCACGCCCTTGCCGGGCAACGCATTCAGGTAGGCCGCAAGTGTCGCCACCAGGGTTTTGCCTTCGCCGGTGCGCATTTCGGCAATCTTGCCTTCGTGCAGCACCATGCCGCCGATCAGCTGCACGTCGAAATGCCGCATGCCCATGCAGCGTTTCGCGCCTTCACGCACCACGGCAAAGGCCTCGGGCAGCAATGCGTCCAGACTCTCGCCTTGCCCCAAGCGCTGCCTGAATTCAGTAGTCTTTGCACTAAGTTCCGCGTCCGAGAGTTTGGAGATATCCGCTTCCAGCACGTTAATCCGCGCCACATCGCGCGCCATCTGCTTGATAAGCCGGCTATTGCGGCTGCCAAAAATTTTGTTGAGTACATTAACGACCATGGAATGATCCTGAAGCCCCGCAGGGACTGTCAAAAAGGGGGATTATGGAGGAAAACCGCTGCGACTTAAATAAGGAGAGCGCAGAGACTTGAATACGGACAACTGCTGCTTGCTTAAAATATGACAACTGAGGAATCGAAAGCAATGGCAAAACGCTGACGGTTATGTATCTATCGTGCGGCCCGAAGATAGGATTGGGGATCGACTGCATGGCCATCGCGCAGGACTTCGAAGTGCACATGCGGGCCGGTTGAACGCCCACTGGAGCCGACCAGGGCGATCTTCTGTCCCTTTTGCACCCGGTCACCTACTTTGACCAGCAACTCACTGGAATGGGCATAGCGCGTCGAGACACCGTTGCCGTGGTTGATCTCCACCATGTACCCATAACCCTCTTTCTCGCCAGCGAAGCTCACGACGCCGCCGCCCATGGCCTTGATCGGCGAACCCATCCGGCTGGCGATGTCGACGCCCTCGTGATAAGCCTTGCGCCCGGTAAATGGGTCGGCGCGCAACCCAAAGCCGGACGACATCCAACCGCCATCGGTGGGCCAACCACTGGGAAACACCGCCGCCTGCAGCTGTCGGTCCATCAGGAGACTTTCCATGACGCTCAGGCTCTGCGCCTTTTTATCCATGTCCGCCGCCAGATCATCGATGGATTTCATAAAATCATCCACTGCCGGATTGGCAACCGCACTGGGGTTCTCCGGGCCGCCCATCGCGGGATCTTCGGAAAAATCAAACTCGCGTTTGTCGAGGTTGGCCATGCCCGTCAGGCGCTGGCCCAAGGCATTGACTCGCAGCATCTGCGCCTGCATGTAACCGAGCCGTTGTGCCAGGGCGTTAAGGTGGACTTCAGCGTTACGCCGCACGGTCTCGATTTCCTGACGCTGGCTGGCCAGCAAACGTTCTTGCTGCTGTACAAATTCCGCACTGCGCCCGCCCGATTGATTGTTGAGCAGTGCCTGAATTTTGTAGGTGATAGTCCCCATCACGAGGGGAAAGATAAACAGCAGCAACACGGACAGGGCCACCACGTGATAGTGACTGAGGCTGATGTTCATGCCGCGACGATGGCTTTTGGGTACCAGAATGACGTTCATATCACTTTCAACGAGCCAATTTCATATATCGTTATTATCATCAGATGGGCTGACTGATTCAGTTTGCCGGTACTGTGCGCATGAAGGAAATGGCGGCTTTGTCCGTTTCCGCATAGGACACGAGTTCCCACGCGTCTTCATCGGCCTTCAGCGCGCGCAGGAGGCGATTGTTCAAGGCATGGCCTGATTTGTAAGCACTGAAAGCACCTATTAATGGATGGCCCAGCAGGTACAAATCGCCGATCGCGTCCAATACCTTGTGTTTGACGAACTCGTCTTCGTAGCGCAAACCGTCATCGTTAAGGACACGGAAACTGTCCATGACGATCGCGTTATCCAAACCGCCGCCGCGCGCCAGACCCGCCTGTCTCAATGCCTCCAGATCACGCATGAAACCGAAGGTGCGTGCGCGACTGACTTCTTTTACGAACGAGGTGGTGGAGAAATCCACGCTGGCCACCTGCGTGGAATTCCTGAAGGTCGGATGATCAAAGTCGATGGAGAAGGAAACCTTGAATCCGTCCCAGGGTTCGAAACACACCCACTTGTCGCCGTCCTCGATGCGGATTTCCTTTTTAATACGCATGAAACGCTTCGGTGCCTGCTGTTCTTCGATGCCGGCGGATTGAATCAGGAAGACAAACGGGCCCGCACTACCGTCCATGATCGGGACTTCCGGTGCGGTGACATCCACATAAGCGTTGTCGATACCGAGGCCGGCGAAGGCTGACATTAAGTGCTCCACCGTGGAGATCTTCACGCCGTTATTTTCCAGCGTAGTAGAAAGACGGGTGTCGGTTACATTCTCGGGGCGCGCATGCACTTCGATAGGTTCCGGCAGGTCGGTGCGACGGAAGATAATGCCACTCTCTACCGGGGCGGGACGCAAGGTGAGATAGACCTTTTCGCCGGTGTGCAGACCGACTCCGGTGGCCCGGATTACATTCTTTAAAGTCCGTTGTTTTATCATGCCGTCGCTGATCACAGCCCATTATTCTGATCAAGTTCGCCACAAAACGACGAGATGTTGATCCGCGTTGTATTGGGATTTTACCCCCTAACCAGGGAGCAAACCTTTAGGATTCTGAAACGCCCACGCTCAGGTCACGTGTAAGGACCCGGTTTATTCCTGATCTATTAACATTGTTACATCTTTATTTAAAGTTATATCTTCATATATGTCCAGCCAGCGCGGCTTAAAACAGGCTCTTTAGCCCACAGGGCCGACAAACGGAACAACCCCTGACCATGACCTTATACCAGACTATTTCAGTCAACTACTGCCTGCCATCAGTCCGCCTGTTTGCGCAAAAAGGCCGGGATATCCAGATATTCCATGCCAGAGTCCGCTGCACCCATGCGTGACTCGCTGCCACGTCGATTACGGATGACCGTCGGGGTGTCCAGCTGCTCATAATCGGTAGTGCCGGTGCCCGTCTTGATGACTTTGTAAGGCTGCTGCCGTTTTTGCCCTTGGCCGAGCCCGGTGGCCACCACCGTTACGCGCAGCTCGTCTCCCAGGGCAGGGTCGATAACCGTGCCGATAACGACCGTCGCATCGTCGGCGGCGAACTCTTTGACGGTATTGCCCACCTCTTCGAACTCGCCGATAGACAAGGACTCACTGGCGGTGACATTCACCAGGATGCCCCGGGCGCCGGCAATATTGACGTCTTCCAGTAACGGACTCGATACCGCGGCACGTGCAGCCTCCGCGGCCCGGTGTTCGCCGCTGGCGCTGGCGGACCCCATCATGGCCAGGCCCATTTCCGACATCACGGTACGCACGTCGGCGAAGTCGACGTTGATCAGGCCGGGCCGGGTGATCAGTTCGGCGATGCCCTGTACCGCACCCTGCAACACCTCGTTGGCCTTGCCGAAGGCGTCCAACAGACTCGCACCCTTACCCACCACGGTGAGGAGCTTTTCGTTCGGGATCGTGATGACGGAGTCGACAAATTCCGCCAGCTCCTTGATGCCCTGCTCGGCGATGGCCATGCGCTTCTTGCCCTCGAAGGGAAAGGGCTTGGTGATCACCGCCACCGTGAGAATATTCATGTCGCGCGCGACCTGCGCCACCACGGGTGCCGCGCCGGTACCGGTACCACCCCCCATGCCGGCGGTGATAAAGACCATGTCCGCGCCGCTCAGCACTTCCGCGATACGCTCACGGTCTTCGACCGCGGCCTGGCGCCCGATTCCAGGATCGGCCCCGGCACCCAGACCCTTGGTGAGGTTGGTACCCAATTGAAGAATCGTGCGCGCATTGGATTTCTTCAATGCCTGCGAGTCGGTATTGGCGACGATAAACTCGACACCTTCGATATTGGCGGAGACCATGTGCTCCACTGCGTTACCGCCTCCACCGCCGACACCAATCACCTTGATCACGGCCTGTTGGCCGTAGGTATCCATTAATTCAAACATAGCGTTGTCTCCTGTGTGAGTGCACTAACCGTAGTCTTATAATATCCATTCCGATAACCGGCATAACGCCCGATCCGCCCGCTGCTATAACGTCGCCTTGTCATTTAAAAATTCCCCTGAAACCAACTCTTCATTTTTCCCAATACATTTTTCAGCCCCGCCTGGGACGAGCGTGTGTGCATGCTGTAATTCCTGCCTACGCGGCTGCGCGCGCCATACAGCACCAGACCCACCCCGGTGGCAAAAATCGGGTTGTGCACGACGCCGCTCAACCCGCCCACGTATTGGGGGATGCCGATGCGCACCGGCATGTGAAACACCTCTTCGGCCAGTTCCACCATGCCTTCCATCTTGGAACTGCCGCCGGTGAGCACGATGCCGGAACCGACCAGATCTTCGAATCCGCTGCGCCGCAACTCGGCGAGTATCAGGCCGAAGAGCTCCTCGATGCGCGGCTCCACCACCTCTGCCAGGGTCTGGCGCGCAAGTTTGCGCGGCGGCCGCTCACCCACGCTCGGGACTTCAATGGTTTCGTCCGCCTTGGCTAGCTGCGTCAAGGCACAGCCGTATTTTTTCTTGATCTCCTCGGCGAACTGCGTGGGGGTGCGCAGTGCGACGGCGATGTCATTCGTCACTTGGTCGCCGGCGATGGGTATTACGGCGGTGTGGCGGATGGCGCCTTCTGTGAATACCGAGATATCCGTGGTGCCGCCGCCGATATCCACCAGGCAGACACCCAGCTCTTTTTCATCCTCCGTCAGCACCGACATGCTGGACGCAAGCTGTTCAAGGATGATGTCGTCCACCTCCAGTCCGCAACGACGCACACATTTGATGATGTTCTGCGCGGCGCTCACGGCGCCGGTGACGATATGCACCTTGGCCTCCAGGCGTACTCCGCACATGCCGATGGGTTCGCGCACACCCTCCTGTTTGTCGATGATGAATTCCTGCGGCAGGATGTGCAGCACCTTCTGGTCGGTGGGGATGGCCAGGGCACGCGCCGCTTCGATGACGCGCTCGACGTCGCTCGGGCCGACCTCTTTGTCCTTGATAGCGACGATGCCGTGGGAATTGAAACTGTTGATGTGGCTGCCGGCGATGCCGGCAAACACTGAATGTATCTGGCAACCGGCCATCAACTCCGCCTCTTCCACCGCGCGCTGGATCGACTGGACCGTGGATTCGATGTTCACCACCACGCCCTTCTTCATGCCGCGCGACGGATGGTGGCCGACGCCGATCACCTCCACCTCGCCACTGGACGACACCTCGCCCACGATGGCCAGTACCTTGGAGGTGCCGATATCCAGTCCTACGATCAGACCTTCATCACCTTTTTTGGACATTTTTCACCTTTTATCCATCTGTTAACTGCGCCCCAACCGAGGTGCCGCTGAATCTGTATTGACGTTCTGCCACTGAACCGCAAAACCATTGGTGTAACGCAAATCCACCTGCTTGATGCGCGCGCTCAGTGCCGCCAGGGTACTGGGATAAAGTCGCGCAAAGCGCGCCACCTTTTCCGCCGGCTCCTCGCGCCCCAGGACCAACGTGATGCTGTTGTCCAATACGATGGTCCAGGTGCGGCGCGGCGTGAGCTGCAGCGTGGCGATGCGCAGACCCGCGGGCGCCAGGATTTCACTCAGGCGCGTGTAATGTGCGAGCAACTCCGCCTGTGTACCCTCCGGACCCTGGAACATCGGCAGGCCCGCAACCCCATCCCGATCTTGCAGGTCCACCGCTTCGCCCGCGCTGTTGACCCAGGCGGATTCACCCCAGCGTGCGACCAACACCTGCTCGGTGAAACGGATATGCACCCCATCTGGCCATTGCCGCCGTACCGATGCCTGGTGCACCCAGGGCACTCTCTCGGCACGACGTTTAATCGCATCCAGATCGAGTAGATAAAAATTACCACTCGCCACCGGGACCAGCGCGTTGGCCAGCTGTTGCTGATCGACGTGCTTGAATGGGCCTTCAAAACTCACGCTGCGTACCGGAAACGTACTGGGGCGCAATACATGATCGAGCCCGAACAAGCCCGCGACCAAGCCCGCCACCACCAGCAGGATGACGGCCGCCGCGCGCAACGATATGCCTTCCGACAGGCGCTCGCCCAAGGTATGAGTATCGCTACTCACCGGCGCTGGTCTCCAGGCTGATTTCCAATATGCGCATCGCCAGTTGCTCGAAACTGAGTCCGGCATGGCGCGCGGCCATGGGTACCAGACTGTGATCCGTCATGCCCGGCACGGTGTTGACTTCCAACACGTAGGGTAGTCCGGCGGCATCCAGCATGAAGTCCACCCGGCCCCAGCCGCGACAGCCGACGGAGTCAAACGCCCGCCGCGCCAGCGCCTGCACCCGGCGCTCTTGCTCTTCCGCCAGGCCTGACGGACAGTGATAGCGCGTGCTGTCGAGCAGGTACTTGGCCTCGTAATCGTAAAAGCTGCGCGGGGTTTCAAGGCGTATCAGCGGCAGTTCGCGCTCGCCTAATATGCCCGCGGTCAACTCCGGACCCACGATGCAGCGCTCGATCAACACGCTGTGGTCGTAACGCGCCGCCTCGGTACAGGCACGACGCAGTTCGTCCAGGTTACCGGCCTTGCCGATGCCGATACTCGAACCTTCGTGCACCGGCTTGACGAACAGCGGATAACCCAGCCGCTGCGCGATCGCCGCAAGCGTCGACTCACCGCTATAAACCGCAAACTCGGGGGTCGGAATGTCGCAACCTATCCACAGTTGTTTGCAACGCAACTTGTCCATGCCCAGCGCCGAGCCCAGCACACCGCTGCCGGTATAAGGTATGCCGAGCACCTCCAGGGCGCCTTGAATCACGCCGTCTTCACCCCCGCGACCGTGCAGCGCAATAAACGCGCGCGCGTATTGTCCGCGCGCCAATACCTGCAATACATCTTTGCCGGCGTCGATGCCATGCGCATCCACGCCTTGTTTCCGCAGGGCGGCGAGTACCGCACCGCCGCTCTTGAGCGACACCTCGCGTTCCGCCGACAGGCCGCCCATGAGCACCGCCACTTTTCCAAAGTTGCCGCTGTTCATGCCTGCTCTCCAACCACCCGCACCTCGGGGACCAATTCCACGCCGTGCCGCAAACGCACCTGCGCCTGCATCCTGGCGATCAGCCGTTCGATCTGCGCCGCCGTCGCATCACCCTGGTTGACGATGAAATTCGCGTGCAGGGTGGAGACGCAGGCCTGCCCCTCGCACTCGCCCTTGAGACCGCATGCCTCGATCAAGCGCGCGGCATAATCCCCGGGCGGATTGCGGAACACCGAACCGGCGTTGGGCAATTGTGTCGGCTGGGTGGCGCCGCGCTGCGCCAGCAACGACTTGATGCGCGCCTTGCCTTCATTGCCGGCGTCGGCCTGCAGGTGGAAATGCCCGGCGACGAACCATTCGTTCAGCGGCCCGCGCACGCTGCGGTAACCGATGACATAGTCCTGCGGAGTGCGTGTGTGCCGGTCGCCGTTGCGATCCAGGGTCTCCACTGCGCTCACACTGCGCCAGGTTTCGCCCCCGAAGGCACCGGCGTTCATGGCCAGCGCGCCGCCCACGGTGCCTGGGATGCCGGCGAGAAACTCCGCACCGGTGAGGCCGTTCTGCACGCAGTAGCGCGCCAGCTTGGCACTGGCCACACCGGCCTCGGCGCGCACCGTGACTTCGTTCAGCCGCGACAGGCCGTTGAGCCGCCCGCTCACTGAAATCACGCTGCCGCGCAGGCCGCCGTCGCGTACCAGTAAGTTGCTGCCGAGACCTATCCACGAAACCGCCTCATGCGGCGGCAGGCTCTTAAGATACGCAGCCAGATCGTCGATATCGGCCGGCTCATAAAAATGCTCCGCTGGCCCACCCACGCGCCAACTGGTGTGGCGCGCGAGGGGTTCGTGCAGACGCAAGGTGCCGCGCAATGGATACAGGGTGCGTGCCGCGCTCATCACTGTCCGCCCCCCAGCGCCGTCGCGAGGCCGGCGGCAACGTGGCCGATGTTGCCGGCACCGAGGGTGAGCAGCAAATCGTTCGGCCGCAGCAAATCCTTCAGCACCTGCGTCAGATCCTCCACCTTCTCGACAAAAATCGGATTGCCGCCGCGGGTGCGGATGGAGCGGCACAAGGCGCGCCCATCGGCGCCAGCGATGGGCGCTTCGCCGGCGGCATACACCTCGGTCATCAGCAATGGATCCAGGTCGCTCAACACCGCGCTGAAATCATCGAACAGGTCGCGCGTGCGCGTGTAACGGTGCGGCTGAAACGCCACCACCAGACGCCGATCCGGCCAGCCGCTGCGCGCCGCCTCGATAGTGGCCGTGAGTTCACGCGGGTGGTGTCCGTAGTCATCCACCAGCAACACGTCACCGCCGGCGAGGGCCACCCGACCGTTCATTTGGAAGCGCCGGCCGATACCGCCAAACGTGGCCAGGCCTTCCTGTATGTCGGCGTGTGACACATGCAGTTCGTGCGCCACGGCGATCGCCGCCAGGGCATTCAGCACATTATGCTGGCCGGGATGATTGAGGGTGATGGCCAGCCCCTGCTTGAGATCGGGCAACTGCACGTTGAAGCGCATCTGCAGGCCATGCTGCGTGATGCCGGTGGCGCGCACGTCGGCATCCTCGCTCAGGCCATAGGTGCGTACCGGCTTGTGCACCTGTGCGACGATTTCGCGCACCACCGGGTCATCGATGCACACCACGGCCAGTCCGTAAAACGGCAGGTTGTGCAGAAAATCCACGAACGCCTGCTTCAAGCGGCCGAAATCCCCGCCGTAGGTGTCCATGTGGTCGGCATCGATGTTGGTGACGATGCCCATGTACGGCTGCAGGTGCAGAAACGACGCGTCGCTCTCATCCGCCTCAGCCACCAGGTACTCGCCGCGCCCGAGACGCGCATTGGTGCCGGCACTGTTCAAGCGGCCGCCGATGACGAACGTGGGGTCCAGGCCCGCCTGCCCCAGGACACTCGCCACCAGGCTGGTGGTGGTGGTCTTGCCGTGGGTGCCGGCGATGGCGATGCCGTGCTGCAGGCGCATCAACTCGCCCAGCATTTCGGCGCGCGGGATGACGGGAATCTTCGCGGCGCGCGCCGCCATGACCTCGGGGTTGGATTCCTTCACGGCGGAAGAGATCACCACCACGTCCGCGTCCTGCACCAGGGCCGCAGCGTGACCGATATGCACCTTCGCCCCGAGCTCGCGCAGCCGACGGGTATTGGCGCTCTCCAAGGCATCCGAACCGGAGACCTGAAATTTCAGATTCGCCAGCACCTCGGCGATGCCGCTCATGCCGGCACCACCGATGCCGACAAAATGCACGCGCTTGACCCAATTACGCATGCGCCACCTCCATGCACAGACGTGTGACCGTCTCGGTGGCGTCGGGCGTGGCGCAGGCGCGCGCGTTGGTCGCCATCTTCAGCAGCAACGCGCGATTGGACGCGAAGCTCTGCAACATCTCCGCCAGATACGTCACGCTAAAATCCGCTTGCGGCACGAGGATCGCGGCCTGGCGCTCCGCGGGAAAGCGCGCGTTCGCCGTCTGGTGATCGTCCACCGCCGATGGATAAGGCACGAGGATCGCGGCCACGCCGGCGGCACACAGTTCGGCGATGGTCATGGCGCCGGCGCGGCAGATCACCACATCGGCCCAGCCATAGGCCGCCGCCATGTCGTCGATGAACTCGGCGACGATGGTGGTAACCCCGCTCTTCTCATACGTCCGCTCGGTGGCGTCACGCTGGCCACGACCGGTCTGATGCCAGATCTCGGGGCGTTGCTCGGCACTCAGGGCGCGCAGCGCCTGCGGCACCGTCCGGTTGAATATCGCAGCACCGAGGCTGCCGCCCACCACCAGCACACGCAAGCGGCCGGTGCGGTTGGCCATGCGCTCGCTCGGCAAGGGCAGCGCCAGGATTTCCGGACGCACCGGGTTGCCCACGTGGCGCGCGCCGGGCAGGGCGCCAAACGCCCCGGGGAATCCGCACATGACCACATCGGCGATCACCGCCAGCCAGCGGTTGGTCAGGCCGGCAATGGCATTCTGTTCGTGGATCAACAACGGCCGGCGTGCCAGCCACGCCACCACGCCACCGGGACCGGAAACAAACCCGCCCATGGCCAGCACCGCATCCGGTTGGGTGCGGCGCAGGATACGCCAGGCCTGGAACATCGCCAGCAACATGCGGAAGGGCAGGAGCAGCCAGCCGAGGACGCCACTGCGCCGCACACCGCGTATCGTCACCCATTCCACGGGAAAACCCGCCGCCGGCACGACGCGCGACTCCAGCCCGCGCTGGGTGCCGAGCCAGATCACATCCACCCCGTGATTGCGCAAATCGCCCGCGACCGCCAGGGCCGGAAACACGTGTCCACCGGTGCCGCCCGCCATAATCAATATGCGCCGACTCATTTTCCCACCCGCTGGGCGCGCGATGCGCGATCCACCATGAATAACAGACCCACGGCGATGCAGCTGACCAGCATGCTGCTGCCGCCATAACTGACGAAGGGCAGTGTCAGGCCCTTGGTGGGCAAGGTCCCCATGTTGACGCCCATGTTGATCATCGCCTGCACGCCGATCAGCAGACCCACGGCCTCCGCCAGGCGCGCCGCGTAACGCTGACCCATACGCTCCGCCTGCTGCGCGATAACGAAGGCGCGCCACACCACCACGGCAAACAGCGCGAGCACCAGCATCACACCCATCAGACCGAGTTCCTCGGCGATGACCGAGAAAAGAAAATCCGTGTGCGCCGCTGGCAGATAAAACAACTTCTGCACGCTGCCGCCCAACCCCACCCCCAGCCACTCGCCGCGGCCAAAGGCGATCAAGGCCTGGGTCAGCTGAAAACCGCTGTTGAAGGGATCCGACCAGGGGTCGAGAAAACCGGTGACGCGCGCCAGGCGATAGGGTGCTACCACCGTCAGCAACATCATGCCGCCGACACCGGCGCCGACCACCACCATGAAGTGCCAGAAACGCACACCCGCCAGAAACAACATGCCAAACACGGTAACGCAGATGACCACCACGGAACCGAGATCCGGCTCCTGCAACAACAGCATACCCATGATCGCCAGCACGATGCTCAACATCAGGATGCCCTGGGTGAAAAAACGCAACTCATCCTGCTTGCGTACCAGATAGCCGGCGGCATACACGATCATAAATATCTTCATCAACTCGGATGGCTGCAAGTTCACTATACCCAAGGACAACCAGCGCGAACTGCCGTTGACACGCACACCGAGACCCGGCAGCAGCACGACGACCAGCAACCCGATACCCAGTAACAGCAGATACGGCCCCGCCGCCTCCCACAACCTGGCCCGGGTACGCATAACCACGGCCATGCACACCAGCCCCGCGACAACACTGGCGAGATGCCGCAGAAGGTAGTGCAGGCTGTTGCCGGTGGCGCGCTGCGAAATGGAGATGGAGGCGGAATACACCATCACCAGCCCCAACAACAGCAGGCTGCCGACACTCGCCATCAGCCACACATCCCACTTAGGCAGAGCCTGTCCGGCGATGCGCACGGTGCGGCTGCCAAGCACCGCTTCGTTCATGCCAGCTCCTCCCGCACCGCGGCGGTAAACACATCGCCGCGCTGCTCATAATTGCGGAACATATCGAAGCTCGCGCAGGCCGGCGACAGCAGCACGATGTCGCCGGGCTGGGCGAGTTGCCTTGCCAGGGCCACTGCGTGGCGCATGTCCGTAGCGTGCTTGACCGGGACCTGGGCAGTGAGGGCACTTTCGATCAGGGATGCATCGCGGCCGATGAGCACCACGGCACGCGCGTGGCGCGCCACGGGCACGCGCAGGTCGCTGAAGTCCGCGCCCTTACCGTCGCCGCCGGCGATCAGCACCACCGGACTGTCCATGCCATTCAAAGCCGCGACCGTGGCGCCCACATTGGTGCCCTTGGAATCGTCGATCCAGCGCACGCCATCGCGTTCGGCCACCTGTTCCGTGCGATGGCGCAGGCCTTTGTAGTGAACGATGGCGCGACGCATGGCGTCGAAGGGCACGCCTACCGCCTCCGCCAGCGCCATGGCAGCGAGGGTGTTTGCCAGATTGTGCCGGCCCGGCAGCGGCACCTCGCCGCACGGCATGAGCGCACGCTCGCCGCGCGCCAACCATTCTTCACCACCGCGCCGCACAATACCGTAGTCCGCCTCACCCAGGGGCACGCCTAGGCCGAAGTGACGGGTGCGACGCTTAAGGCTCTGCATCCCCATGACCTGCGGGTCTTCGGCATTCAGCAGCATCACGCCGTCGCCGTGAAATATGCGCGCCTTGGCGGCGGCATAATCCGCCAGGCTGGGGTATCGATCCATATGATCCGGCGTGATATTGAGCACCGTCGCGACGTGTGCCTTCAGGCTGGTGGTGGTCTCCAACTGAAAACTCGACAGCTCCAGCACATAGACATCCGGCTCCGGCTCGCGCAGCAGGTCCAGCACCGGCACGCCGATGTTGCCACCCACGGCGGTATCCAACCCCGCCTCGCGGCACATGGCCCCTACCATGCTGGTGACCGTGCTCTTACCGTTGGCCCCGGTGATGGCGATGACCGGCGCCTTGGCTTGACGCGCAAACAGTTCCACGTCACCCAAAGGCCTGGCGCCGCGCGCAATCGCCGCCGCCAGGAGCGGTTCCGCCAGCGATACGCCGGGGCTCACCACCAGCAGCCCCGCATCGGCGAACTGCTGTTCGCTCCACGCGCCGGTATACACCGCCACAAAAGGCAGCTCGCGGCGCAAGGTTTCCAGCATCGGCGGCGCGGCGCGGCTATCGATCACGCTGACCTGGTAACCCTGTTTGACCAGGTGCCGCGCGCACGACAGGCCCGTGAGTCCGAGACCCACCACCAGTGCGTGCAATTGCTGCGTCTGTGTCATGCGTTTGGCACTCATGTTTAGCGTATCTTCAGTGTCGCCAGTCCGATCAATACCAGGATGAAGCTGATAATCCAGAAGCGCACGATGACGCGTGGCTCCGGCCAGCCTTTCAATTCAAAATGGTGGTGCAACGGCGCCATGCGGAAGATGCGTTTGCCGGTCAGCTTGAAGGACGCCACCTGCAACACCACCGACACCGTCTCCATGACAAATACCCCGCCCATGATGAACAGCACGATCTCCTGCCGCACCACCACGGCGATGACGCCCAAGGCCGCGCCGAGGCCGAGGGCGCCGACATCGCCCATGAACACCATCGCCGGGTAGGTGTTGAACCAGAGGAAACCGAGACCCGCGCCGACCAGGGCAGCGCAGAACACCATCACCTCGCCGGCCCCGGCGATATGCGGTATGCCGAGATAATCGGCGAATTTGAGATGTCCGGTGACGTAGGCGAAGATGCCGAGGGCGCCGGCCACCATCACGGTCGGCATGATGGCGAGGCCGTCGAGGCCGTCGGTCAGGTTGACCGCATTACTCGAACCGAC
>JAYUFH010000368.1:0-1459 GCA_043738765.1 Pseudomonadota bacterium
CCGAAATCCACCGCAGCACGGATGTTCACCAAAGGCAGGCCGGCGTAGCCGGCAAAGATCGCCGCGGCCATATCGGTTGCGGCTGTCGCGGCCGCCGCAGCGTTCGGCGCACCGGAAACCCATCCGTAGGCCTGGCCTGCAGCTTGAGCGATATCGAGGAGAAAACCATAACCTCCTACGGTTTGGGAAATACCCTTGAGGGCGTTAGTCAGGTCAGTATTCGTCGCGAAAAGGTGGTCATTAGGTTTCACCATTTGGGCGACAAAGCCCGTGACCCCACCAGCCACTCCACTGGCAAAGGTGTTTGTAAAGCCCGCTCCAACACCAGTGCTTCGCCGATATAGGACACCGCCATCATTATATGACGCGTTGGCCGCGGCGAGCACCGTGTATGCAACCGCATCGCGCAGCGCCTGTGTTTTATCCGCCGCAGAAAGCTGGGTGGACTCGATGATGCCTGTGGTCAAACCAGCCGAGATCGCCGCTACCGCTGCCGGCCGGCCACCCGCCCCATTAGGATCGACGGGGCCGGTGAGGGTGCCTGGGATGGTAATCTTCGAGTGCAGGAAAATTCCTGCGACGGAAAGATAGGCGGACTTCGGTGCATTGAAGGACAAGGCGTGGGCGGTCACATGACTGAACTGAGGAACCACCACCGTTGCCGCTGTCGTGATGTCCTGGGCATAGGCCGGATTATCCACAATCTGCTGGCCAACAAACGCCTGGATATCGTTCGTGCTGACATTTTTGAAATGGTTGGCCACAACACTGGCAATCGTCAAATTGAGTTGCTTGGTGCGGTTCGCACTCACGGCCGCCTTCGTCAAATCGGCAACTGGCGTCGTTGTAGCGGTGATCGCCGCAGCCAACGCACCTACTGAATCATTGGAATTCGCGAGGCTCGCAGCATAGAGCCGCGCCACAGTGTTGCGGTCACCACCACCAAGCCCGAAATGAGTGACCGTCGATTGGTAGTTGGCCAAGTCATTGTAGGCCACATAGGCATTGATAAGTGCAGCTCCGGCATTCGCCGCGGCATCGTCATCCCCTGGAAGCACGCCCGTTGCCGAGGCCAGCATAGCTGCGCGCTCAGCCGCAGTGTTGGTCTTTACATTGCCCGCCAAGGCGGCAACAATGGCAACATAGCTCGGCGTGTCGATTGCGGAACCAACATGCAGGGCACCGATCGCAGAAACCTCAGCGTTCAGAGCGGCGGAACTGCGCGCCTGCCCCACAGCACCGGCCAGCTTGAGGGTATTCCCAAGATTGTAGGCAATATCCGCGTAGGCATCCTGAATATTGGCAGGCGAAACCGAAGCCGCCGCCCGAATGGCACTGTCGCCGATGGCGGTGGCATTCGCATTAGTCAGGCCAGCGGTGTTGATCACGGCTTTCGCGATGGCTCCGGCAGATGCGATGGGGCCACCCGTAATGGCCCCGTAGGCGATATCCTCAGGAG
>JAYUFH010000369.1:0-10460 GCA_043738765.1 Pseudomonadota bacterium
AATTTCTTTTTTACTAGCGACTCTTAGGGGGATGCTACGGTCGTTAGGATTGTAGGATGGGCATCGCCCACCACATGGGGCATCGATAATCTTCCGCCGGTGGGCGATGCCCATCCTACTTCAGCAGACTCACCCGGACGACGTGCTGAGGCGGTCGATCGGTACGTTGCGGTTCAGGCCCACAGTTGGCGCCACCAGCGCCGGCGGTTTTCCGGTAGCGGCCAGGTGGCGTCCAGGGTCTGCGGTGGTAGCAGGCTCATGATCCAGCCTGGTATGGGCGGGTTGTTGCTGCCGCCGCAGGAGGAGCCGAGGTGGAAAGGGTCGAAGATCTTGATGAAGCTGGGCTGGGTTTTGCTGTCCGCGTAAACGATGCCGCAATAATCCTCGTAATGATCCTCACGCAGCAAGGCATCAATGGCATTGACGAAGGCAACTACCTGTTGCCGGTTCAGCGTTTGTTCCGGCGGTGCCTCGCCGATGGCGTAGACATACCAGCCGGCGTCCGCCTGGGCGCGCACCGCATGCCAGAACTCGTCCAGTTGGGCCCAGCTGAGGAGGCTGGTGAAGTTGCCGCGGAAGGCGGTGTAAAAAGGATCCGGCGTGGCGGAAGGCAGGGACATGGGGTCAGTCCAGTCTGGTATGGGGTCGGAACTATATCCTAAGGGCGTGCTTGGCAACAATTCCCCGATATCCGGTCGATACCGCTAGCGCTGACTATCGCGGATATAGAGGCGCGCGCGGCGCACTTTGTCGATGCAGCTCGGGTAGCGCTCCAATTGCTTCTGCACGTTGGCGGCGATGATCAGGTTGGCCGCCTTGGTCCAGGAAAGGGAACCGCTGAAACCTTTTACCTTCGCATCCTCCAGCTCCGTCTCGGCGGCCTTCAGGCCGTCGGAGCACTGTAAGGCATGGTCGGTCATTACATTTCCAGAGCAGGCGGTTAACAGCAACCCCAGCAGGCAGGTGGTGAATAGGCGGCTGACAACGCAGGGCATCGGCATTTGAATCTCCTGGTGGTGGTTGACGCTGGCCGTGGGGACTCTGAAGGGGTTACCTGTGAAAGTTTTAGTGGCTCTTACCCGGCGTGGCCTTGGGGGCACCGGGTATTTTTCTGGCCGCGGATGGGGTGCCACCGGGCAGTTCTTTGACCAGGGCGCTGACCCGCGGGAAGAGTATGATCTCGATGCGACGGTTCTGGCCGCGGCCCTGGGGGGTTTTGTTGCTGGCGATGGGGTGGTATTCACCCATGCCGACCGCTTCCAGGGTGGCCGGGTCGATGCCGGCGGATTCCTGCAGGAAGCGCACCACGTTGGTGGCGCGGGCGGTGGACAGTTCCCAGTTAGTGGGGAACTTGTTGCGCAGGGCCTTGCCCGTGGGGATGTTGTCGGTGTGGCCTTCAATGCGGAACGTTTTGTCTTTGACTTGGAAGAGCACGTCGCCGACACGCTTCAGCACGCGTTTTCCCTCTTCGGTGATTTCGTCCTCACCCGACGGGAAAAGGATTTTGTCGACGATATTGAGAGACAGGCGATCCGCGAGTTGAGTGATCTTGATCTGGCCGAGCTCGACTTCCTTTTGCAGGGTCTTCACCATTTCCGCTTGGGTGGCGCGCGCCTTGGCGATCTCGTCCTCTTTTTCCTTGGAGAGCTTGGCGACTTCCTCGTCCAGCTGGTTGGTCAGATAGGCCACGTTCTCCTTAAGGCGGCTGTTTTCCAGCGACACTTCCTGATATTTCCCCTCTATTTCCTGATAGCTTTGGCGCAGCTCCTCACCGTAACCCCAATAGAGATAGGCGGCCACACCGACGGCGATTAAGCCAACAACAAAAAGAAACCGGGATAAATTGTTCCACATAACACTGTCCTTGATCCGTATGCGATGCAATCCTACCACGAAAAATACCTGGCTGGTCGCGTGTATTGGGTGGGCGGTGCGCGCAGTACGGTCAGGGATATCGCGTGTGGAGCGCATCCGCTAACAGGCATGCTTCGAGTGGCAGGAGATTATCGACGTGCATGCAGCGACCGCGTTGGCGGCCTAGGTTTAGGGTTTGCGATAATAATAGCCGTGGGTCCAGTTCAGGCTCATCTGGCGTCGGACATTCGCTTCTTTTTCGTTCAGGCGTGCCTGGCCGTAGAGGTGTCCCTGTGCCCAGTGGACGCCGATCTCGCGCATTATATCGGCTTCCTGCTCCGACTCCACGTGTTCCGCCAGGGTGGTGAGGCCCAACTCGTTGGCGGTGTTCTGGATGCCGCGGACGATGGCGCGCACCTTGGGTTCGGTGATGCGCTGACTGAAACGGCCGTCGAGTTTCAGGAAGGAGATAGGCAGGTCCGCCAGATACTGGAAGGAGGAGTAGCCGCTGCCGAAATCGTCCAGTGCCAGACGCGCGCCCAGTTCGATGAAAGGTGCCAGCATCTGACGTGTGAGATCCGGGTTGCCGAGCAGTTCGCGTTCGGTGATTTCGATAACCAGGGGAAAGTGTTTTAGGTCGGCGGCATCTTGCCCGTTGCGCAGCCACTTTACTGAATCAAGCAGTTCTTTAAACATGTCCGGATGGCGCAGCAGGTCCCCGGAGATGTTGACGAAGTGCAGGATCGGATTGTCGCTGACGGGCTGCGACAGATAGCGATCGAGCGCACTCAAGACCACGGTACAGTCGATTTTGTGGGTGAGCTGGAACTGGCTCGCCACCTGCATGAATTCCTCCGCGGCGATGGTGCGGCCGTCGGTAGTGACGATGCGTGCTAGGGCCTCTTCCGCGACGACGTTGCCACTGGCCAGGTCGATGATGGGTTGGTACGCGGGCATGACGCGCTCTTCGCGCAACGCTGTGTCCAGGATGTCGCCCATTTGTAATGAGTGGTGCAGCAGCTTGCCGGCATCGACGACGCGATTGCGGCCTGTCTGTTTTGCGTGATGCAAGGCTTCATCCGCGGCCATCAACAGGGTGCGGACTTCACTGCCATTGTCCGGATAGGCGGCGGCTCCAAAACTGGCGGTGACGTTCACCAGGTTGGCGCTCACGGGAAATGCGGTGCTGGCGATGGCGGCGCGCAGATTTTCGGCGATGTTGACCACGTCCCCGGCCTGGGTGTCCGGGAGTATGCAAAGGAATTCATCCCCAGCCCAGCGCCCGACCGCGCCGCGGTTGCGCAGGGTGGTGCGCGCGATCTTCACCACGAGCTTCAACACAGCATCCGCCAGGTGATGGCCGAAACGTCCATTGACCAGTTTGAAGCGGTCGATGCTGAAGAGGATCAGACCAAATGGCGTGCCGTAGTTTTCACCCCGCGCCCAGGTGGTGTCCAGGGTGTGCTGAAGTTCGTTGCGGTTCATGGTGCGGTAGAGTTGCGTGATCGACAGGGGAGTGGTGCTGTGCATGGCCAAAATCCTTTTTGTGCCGTCGGTGGGGGATCAGAATATCGAATAACGGATGGTTTTTCCAGACAGTCCGACCGGCGGCGGCTGGAATTTATCCCAGCAGCCCGCGCAAATTGGCCAGATGGGCGTCGGCGCGCCCCTGTTTTTCCTCAGGATCGGCGGGCTGGTCGCCCCCCTCCCATTGCAGGTCTTCCGTGGGCAGCTCGGCCAAAAAACGGCTGGGTTCGCAGGTATTGATTTCGCCGTAACGCTTGCGTTTCTTCGCCAGGGAGAAGGTCAGAGACTTGCGCGCGCGGGTGATGCCCACATAGGCGAGGCGTCTTTCCTCTTCGATGCCGTCCTGTTCCATGCTGACGCGATGCGGCAACAGGCCTTCCTCCATGCCGACGATAAAGACATGGGGGAATTCCAGGCCCTTCGCGGCGTGCAAGGTCATGAGCATGACCTGATCCCCGCTGCTGTCATCGGCATTGTCCAGCATGCCCAGCAGGCTGATGCGCGCGACGGCGTCGGCAAAACTCCTGTCCTCATCCTGCGTGGTGATGCGTTGCATCCAGGCCACCAGTTCGAGCACATTCTCCATGCGCTTTTCGGCGGCCTTGGGGTTGTCGCAGGTTTCCTCCAGCCACTGATCGTAACGGATATCTGTAATGATTTTGCGCGCCAGGGTGGCTGCATCCTCTTCTTTCGCCAGATCAGACATTTCGACTGCCCATTGGGTGAAACGCTGCAGGGCGCTGAGCTGGCGATCGTTCAGGTGCTGCGTCAGTCCCAGCTCGAAGGAGGCATCCATCAGGCTCAGCGAACGTTGCGTGGCGTAGTGGCCGAGTTTTTCCAGGGTGTTGGTGCCGATCTCGCGGCGCGGGGTGTTGGCCGCGCGCAGGAAGGCGTTATTGTCGTCGGGATTGCTGATGAGGCGGAAATACGCCATGACGTCGCGGATTTCGGTGCGCTCGAAAAACGAAGTACCGCCGCTCAGGTAATAGGGGATGCGCTGTTCCCGCAGCGCCCGTTCGAACGGGCGCGCCTGGTGGTTGCCGCGATACAGCAGGGCGTAATCCTTGAAGTCGGTGCGTTGGGTGAACTTGTGATGCAACAGCTGCGACACCACGCGTTCCGCCTCGTGTTCGTCGTCGCGCGACCGCATGATCTTGATCGGGTCACCGAATCCCAGATCGCTCCACAGGCGCTTCTCGAAGATGTGCGGATTGTTGCCGATGAGGGCATTGGCGGCCTTGAGTATGCGCCCGGTGGATCGGTAGTTCTGTTCCAGCTTGATGACTTTGAGATCGGTAAAGTCGCTCTGCAGTTGCACCAGATTTTCCGGTTGCGCGCCGCGCCAGGCATATACCGACTGATCGTCGTCGCCCACCACGGTCAGGGCGTTGCGCGGCCGCACGATGAGCTTCACCAACTCGTACTGGCAGGCATTGGTGTCCTGGTATTCATCCACCAGTAGGTAATGGATGCGGTTCTGCCATTGCGTGAGGGCATCTGCGTGGGTCTGCAGCAAACGCAGCGGTTGCAGGATCAGGTCGTCGAAGTCCACGGTATTACAGGCCAGCAGGTTGCGCGTGTATTCGGTGTAAATAAAGGCGGCGCCGGTTTTGGTCTGGTCGCCCGCCGCTTGTGCGGTTGCCTCTTCCGGCGTGGTCAGGGCGTTTTTCCAGGCGGAGATCTGCCACTGTATTTTCTCCGCCGCGCCCTTGGCGCGCGCCGAACCGTCTTTCATCAGTTCGCGCATGAGTGACAGGCTGTCGTCCGCGTCGAAGATGGAGAAACCTTTTTTATAACCCAGCAGGTGTCCGTCGCGCCGCAGGATGTTGAGACCGAGGGTGTGGAAGGTCGAGACAGTGAGTCCCTTGGATTCCTTGCCCTTGAGCAGGGCCGAGACACGCGTCTTCATTTCGCGCGCGGCCTTGTTGGTGAAGGTGACCGCGGCGATGCGCGCCGGCGGGATGCCGCATTCCTGGATCAGCCAGGCGATTTTGCGCGTGATCACGGATGTCTTGCCGCTGCCGGCGCCGGCCAGCACCAGCAAAGGTCCGCTGATATAGCGCACGGCTTCTTTCTGACGGGGATTCAGTTCTGACAAAGGAATGTACGAGGTGGCCGGTGACTCAAGCAGCCCATTCTACCTGAGCGCAGCGGCGGCGGCCAATGCGGGGTGTGCCTTAAATGCAATCTGCGACGACTGGAGGCTATATGGGTGTGGCGTGGCCAGCATTCATGGGCGAATAGTCTTCCGACCCGGGTTTACCCAAGAGGCTGAGATAGTTTTGCATGTTGCGGTGCAGGTTGTCCGGATCGCGCACGCAGGCATCGATCAGATTCAGCAGCGGGTATTTATCAATCGCCACCAAGGCCAAGCTGCGTAGAATCTGCAGCGTGTGTATGCCTTCTCCACGCATGGCATCGCGCTGGCCACGCACCAGCAATCGTCCGAGTTCGTGATGGTGCGAGCCGGCGCTGGTGGCGGTGGTGATCAAATCGCCCAGGCCGGCCCAACGGTAGGGTGTGGTGGCCAGCCCGCCAAAGCCATGGACGATATCGCCGATCTCGGCGAGTGCCGCCACGGCAAGGTGTCCACGCATATTGTCCCCCAGCCGCAACTCATCGGCGACACCGAACAGGATGGCGTAGACATTTTTCAGGATTGCCGACCAGGACGTGCCGATGCGGTCGGTAGACGCCTCGATGTGCAGATCCGACTCCAGGAAGAGGCCGATGGTTTTGTGCAGGGCCTCGTCGTCACTCGCGGCAACCTGGGCGAAGCCGGGTTTTCCGGCACGCAGCTCTTCCGAGATCATCGGCCCGTACAACACGGCATGGGGGATGTTCGTTCCCAGGACCTGGTTGAACACGCCCGTTGGTGTGCGGCCCTGATCGTCCAGGCCTTTGGCGATGCTGAGGCAGAGAGTCCGGCGCGACAGGGCCGGTAGCAGATGGGTGATCAGATCGAAGTGTGGCTGTGCCGGCAGACAGAAGAGAACGAAATCGCAGTCAGACACCAGACTTAGCGGCTCGATCGAAGTGCTGCCATCGCGGGGAGTGCGATCCCAAACGACGAGAGGGTGCCGGGCCCCCAGGAGGTGTTGCAGGGCGTGGCCCATTTCGCCGTAGCCGAGGATCAGGACTTTGCGTGCTGCGTTCTGCACTATCATTTCCTTTGGCGTGTATCGCGGGGTAGGCAGAAAACTACCTGCTCAGTTTACAATGGCCAATAGTCAAAATAACAGCAGTCTTTAACATGGAGGCCTCTTGGCGCCGCCGTCCCGAAACAGAATCATTTTTGTTCCCGGTAAGAACCCCAAGCCCCTGCCGGCGGTGCATCGGGCCTTGTTGTGGCGATGCCTGCTTGGTGGTGTGCGGCATGCCGATCCGGAGCTGGTTGCGGTGTTGTGCGCGGCGCAGGATAGCTTTCAACTTGCGGCCTGGAATGGCCGCTATTACCACCAGATCAAGGCCGCGGAAGACGAGATTCCCTGGATCGATGCAATGCTGGAAAAATCCGGCCCCGACCCGCAGGACGTGCGCGAGGCCTTGAGATGGTGGCGTCGCAGGGCGCGATGGTTGTACACCCTGGCCGATAAATTTCCCTTCCTGATCGCGTTGCTGCCCAGTGATGCCGTGAAGAACACAATCCGCGAGACCGAACGTTATTTCAGCAACCGCGATGGCATTGGCCGGCAGGTGCGGGAACTGCTCAAGGTACCGCTGCGTCGCATGTTCGTCGATGGCGATCGGGTGATGGTCATCGGCCACAGCATGGGTTCCATCATTGCCTACGATGCCTTGTGGGAGTTGTGGCATGCAGAGCAAAACCCCGGCCGTATCGATTTGTTTCTGACCCTCGGCAGCCCCTTGGGGATGCAATTTGTCCAACAGCGCCTGGTGGGTTTTCGGGAGTCACCGGGCCGGCGTTTCCCGGGGAATATCCGCCGTTGGCAAAACGCGGCGGCCCAGGGGGATGTGACGGCGCTGGATCGCGCCCTCAAGGATGATTTTTCCCCCATGGTGGCACAAGGGCTGACCGAATCCATCGACGACATGAACGCAGGCTTGTATACCTATTATCGCAACCAGGACGGGCTTAATGTGCACCGCTCTTACGGATACCTGGCCCATCCCCTTATCGGTAGCGTGATCGCCGATTGGTGGCGCGCTGGAGGCTAAGGCCTTTTTAAAAGTAGTGAGCGGCCAAGCGCCAGTCTATTTTGGCTGCAAGGCAGCTTTCTTGATGTCCTTGGTGTCCTGGTGGTGCAGAATCACATTTATTTGGAGTTGCGTGGCGGCGGGTGATTGGGGTAAGGGCCAGACATACTCAGGTTTGCTATGGTCAGACCTGCTGGAATGCTTTAGATTAAGACCGGTGCGGGGAGGAAGGGGGTGCTCGCTGGCGGGAAGTCGACCGGGTGCAGCCCCTATGTATGGATGGAAACCGGAGGGAACAAGCGACATGGCCAGCAAGAAATACGTCAACGCCGTCGTCTCGGAGACGGCCGGGGAGAGCAGTCTGCCCATCCTGGAAGGCGTGATGGGCCCGCCCGCCATCGACATCCAGACCCTTTATGCCCGCCATGGCCTGTTGGCCTACGATCCGGGATTCCGCTCCACCGCCTCCTGCTTGAGCGCCATCACCTTCGTGGACGGAGATGCGGGTGTGCTGTTGTATCGCGGCTATCCCATCGAGGAGCTGGCGGAGAAGAGTAACTTCCTGGAGGTCGCCTATCTCCTGATGTACGGTGAACTCCCCGACACCAAGCAGCTCTCCGAATACCAGTCGACCATCCATCAGCACAATCTGTTGCACGAGCAGGTGCTGTACTTCTATCGTGGTTTCCGCCGCGATGCCCACCCCATGGCGGTGATGGTCGGTGTGGTGGGGGCCTTGTCGGCGTTTTATCACGAAGTGATGGACCTGCATGACCAGCAGGAACGGGAACTGGCCGCCATCCGCCTCATCGCCAAGATCCCGACCATTGCCGCCGCCAGCTTTACCTACAGCACCGGCCGTCCCCAGCGTTATCCCAACAACGGACTGGACTACGCCTCCAATTTTATCCAGATGCTGTTCGGTCTGCCGAACAGTGAATACATCGTGAATCCAGTGGTGGCGCGTGCCATCGATCGGATATTGATCCTGCACGCCGACCACGAACAGAACGCCTCGACCTCCACCGTGCGCATCGCCGCATCCTCCGGCGCCAATCCCTTCGCCTGCATCGCCGCGGGCATTGCCAGCCTGTGGGGTCCGGCGCATGGCGGGGCCAACGAGGCGGTTCTAAAAATGCTGTCTGAGATCGGCAAGGTGGAAAATATCCCCAAGGCCATCGCCCGCGCCAAGGACAAAAACGATCCATTCCGGCTGATGGGGTTCGGTCACCGCATCTACAAGAACTTCGACCCGCGCTCGCGTGTCATGCAGGAAAGTGCGCGCGAAGTGCTCGAGCACCTGGGGGTCAACGATCCGTTGTTGGAGGTAGCGGTAAAGCTGGAGGAGATCGCGCTGCAAGACCCGTATTTTATCGAGCGCAAGCTGTATCCCAACGTGGATTTTTATTCGGGCATATTACTGCGCGCCATGGGGCTGCCCATGAACATGTTTACCGCTATTTTTGCCGTGGCGCGCACGGCAGGCTGGGTAAGCCATTGGCTGGAATTGCATAAGGATTCGGGGCACGGCATAGACCGGCCACGACAAGTGTATGTAGGACATGAATTACGTCATTATTCCAAAAAGAAATAAAACACTACAGCTACGCTTGGTAAGTCGACAATGACAAAAATTCGTTGGTGGGGTCGTGTGTGTCTGATTATGGGCGCGTTGGTCTGGTTTCAGGGGTGGAGTGCGGCGGTCTATGCCGGCGTCAATCATGATCCGTCGTTGACGTGGAATTCACTGCGCAGCCCGCATTTTGTGGTGCACTTTCATGACGGCGAAGAGCCGCTGGCGCGCGTCAGCATCGGCATTGCGGAACAAGTGCATGCACGCCTCAGCCCGCTGCTCAATTGGAGTCCGGCGGAACCCACGGACATCGTCCTGACCGATGGCATCGACCTGTCGAACGGTTATGCCCAGGTATTTCCGGCGGACCGGATCAATATTTTCGTCAACCCACCGGATAACATCAACGGCCTGGAGGATCATGGCGGCTGGCTCGAAACGGTCATCACCCACGAATACACGCACATCCTGCATCTTGATAAGGCGCGCGGCGCACCGCGTTTCCTGCGGCATATTTTCGGGCGTAACTTTCTGCTGTTTCCGAACGTCTTCCAGCCGAGCTGGCTGATCGAAGGCATCGCGACGTATGAAGAGACCGATGCACAGCACGGTCATGGACGCGGTCAGAGCGCTTATTTCGATATGCTGATGCGCGAGGAGTCGCGCAACGGTATCAAACCCCTTTCCCAGGTCAATCAGCCGATCGCCACCTGGCCGGGGGGCTCCACGCCGTATCTCTATGGTGTTCAATTCTACAACTTCATCGCCGATACCCAGGGTCCGCAGAAAATTCCCCGGCTGGTGGAAAACTACAGCAAGAATATCATCCCCTTTTTCGTCAACAGCAACAGCCGTCGCGTGCTGGGCAAAAACATGAAGCAGTTGTGGCCGGAGTTTGACCGGTATGTCGGTAATAAATACGCCGGCCAGCTGGCCGCGATACAGGCGCGCGGCGTGCGTCAGGGGACACGCATTACACAGGACGGTTATTTCACCGGCGCCGCGCGCGCCTTGGCGGACGGCACACTCTTTTATCTGCGTTCCGACGGGAAATCCGAACCCGCCTTGATGGTGCTGCGGCCTGGCCGGGACCGGGCGGAACATCTGGTGGACGTGCATACTTCCGCGCGCTTTGACGTGAATGCCAGCGCTGGAATATTGCTCGCCCAGCCGGAGGTCTTTCACAACGCGGATTTTTATTACGATCTCTATCGCGTCGATATGCGCAGCGGCCGCACCCAACGGCTTACCCACGGCGGCCGCTACCACTTTGCCGCCTGGCGTCCGGACGGCAAGGGTATCGCCGCCGTGCGTGAGGTCCTCGGTGTGAGCAGCCTGCTGCGGCTGA
>JAYUFH010000370.1:0-10453 GCA_043738765.1 Pseudomonadota bacterium
GATTGGCATGTGCGCGAGCTCTCGTCCGGGCGGGACCTGCCGGACGTGATCCGCTTTACAAAGTATTACACACCGGTCTTCTCGCACGACGACCAGGGGCTCTACTACAGCGCCTTTCCTGCCCCTCCGGCGGGCGCCGAACTGAGCGTTCAAGACGCTGGCGACGCGGTGTTCTATCACGCGCTCGGCACCCTGATCGCGGCGGATCGGAAACTCCTTGAGATTGCCGGTCACCCGGATTGGCAGTACGAGCCGCACCTGTCCGACGATGGCCGCTGGCTGGTTGTGACCGCCGGGGAGGGCGAGGTCGGCGACAAGGGTCTGGAGAACGTCTACCTGATCGACCTCGCCGCCGCACCGCGGTCCGTGACGCCGGTTGCCGAGGGGTTCGCAGCGGCATACGTCTACGTCGGGTCGGACGCTGGGCGCCTGTATTTTCTCACGACGCTCAACGCGCCTAACGGCAAGGTGGTGGCCATCGACCCAATACGGCCGGAAGTCAAATCCGTACCGACCGTCATCGCGGAAGGCAGGGACGCGATCGATCTGACCGACACCAGCGTGACGCTCGTCGATCACCAGCTGATCGTGCGCACGATACACGACGCGCACACCCGGGTCGTGACCTATAAGCCTGACGGCACGCCGCGTCGTGAGATCGAGCTACCCGGGACGGGCACCGCGGAAGGATTCCTCGGCCGACCCGAGGATCGAGCGACGTTCTATGCATTCACCGATCTCATCACGCCACCGACTGTGTATCGCTACGACCTTGAGACCGGTCAGAGTCATGTGTTCCGTTCGCCCAAGGCGAACTTCGATCCACACGAATTCGAGGAACAGCAGGTGTTCTACGAAGGCAAGGACGGCACGCGTATTCCCATGCTGCTGGCCTACCGCAAGGGGCTCAAGCTCAACGGCCACAATCCGGTCCTGCTGTATGGCTACGGCGGCTTCGGCATACCCGAGCTTGCGTACTTCAGCTCCGCAAAAATTGCGTGGCTCGAGCTGGGTGGCGTGTTTGCGATTGCCAACATCCGCGGTGGTGGTGAATACGGGGAGGACTGGCATCGCCAGGCGTACCGCCATCATAAGCAGGTTGTGTTCGATGACTTCATCGCCGCCGCCGAGTGGCTGATCGCCCAGCACTATACGGTCACAGCCAGGCTCGCGATCCAGGGTGAATCCAATGGCGGTCTGCTCGTCGGCGCCTGCCTCACCCAGCGCCCGGACCTCTACGGCGCGGCGATCGCCGGCGTCGGTGTCATGGACATGTTGCGGTTCGATCGCTTCGGCCAGGGCGCCGGCTGGACCGGCGAATATGGTTCACCCGAAGATCCCCTTGATTTCCCGACGCTCTACGCCTACTCGCCGCTACACCGCGTGCGCCCGGGCACACACTATCCGGCCACGCTGATCATCACCGCCGATCACGACACGCGCGTGATGCCGATGCATTCCTACAAGTTCGCGGCGTCGCTGCAGGCGGCGCAGGCTGGGCCGGAGCCTATCCTGCTTTACATTGAGAGGTCCTCTGGTCACGGCGGCGGGCCTACCGTGTCGCAGGCGATCGAGCAGAGTGCGCACATCTACGCGTTCCTTGCTGATCGACTCGGCATTCGGCCGGATCACCATCCGGTATCTCACCGGAGCGGCATCAAGTGAATGGCAGCCCGCGCGCAGGCACTGGTTGGGCGCTTCCTGGCGACCAGCAGTTTTGCGCAGGCTCCGGCCGGCGCGCCAGCCGGTTCGACCGGCATGTGCAAGGACGGTAGCTACTACGCGGGTGCGACCAAGCAGGGCGCGTGCCGTGGGCATCACGGCGTGAAGGAATGGTACGGCACGTCCGTGGCTCCCGCTGCAGCGGCAGCCGCTGCTCCAGCGCCCGCACCTGTGATGGCGCCGGCGGTGCCGGCCAAGAAGCCGGCTCCGGCTGCCATCCCGGCAGCTCCTGCGGCGGCAACGACTCCCGCTCCAGGCGGCGGCGCGGGACCGGTGTGGGTCAATGTCAGCACCAAGGTGTATCACTGCCCGAACGACAAGTGGTATGGCAAAACCAAGCAGGGTGAGTACATGAGCGAAGCGGACGCCAAGGCCAAGGGCTTTCATGGCGATCACGGGAAGGCTTGCCAGTAGTCTATTTTGCCGATCGAGCAGGGCGGAGGTTGGACGTTCCCCAGCGTGCCAGCCTCCGCCCAAAACCTGAATGAATTGCGCGAAGTGCCACTGCACGCCTGGCAGCTGACACAGATCACTTAAGACACGACCTTCTGCTTTATGATGGTTGCGGCATTGGAGAGACCGGCCTGAGGTCGCGATTGGCGGAGGGGATGAAAAGGCCATGGAATATCCTGACGATTGTGACGGTGATGCGCTGAGGAAGGTCGCTGCAGCGGGCGCGGATATGTCGAGTTCGATGGTCATAGAGTTCTCGATCGGAGCAGCAGACGAACGCAGTGCGCGCAACATAGCCGAGCTCGTCGAGGCCCAGGGGTTTGACCCTTCTATTTCAGACAATGAAGGCCGGGGCTCGTGGAGTGTGTACTGCGCGAGGTCAATGCTGGCGACCTATGATGGGGTGGTGGCGGTACAGGCAGAGCTGACTGCGCTGGTAACAGCCCACGGCGGGCATTGCGATGGTTGGGGGACGTTTGGGAACGTTGGAATCAGTGAGCAGTAGCGGTGCCTTGCGATGCCGCGCGTCACTCAACGCGGACGTTGTGGCTCAAAGGTAACATGTCAGAGCTTCGAAACATTGTGTACGTGAGCACAGCAACCCAATTGATGACTGCGCCGCAGCTCGAGTCGCTGCTCGTCGAGGCCAGGGACTTGAATCTGCAAAATTCCGTAACCGGGGTACTGCTCTACAGCGATGGCAACTTCATGCAGTACTTCGAGGGCCCGGAGAAATCCATGCGCGGAACCTATGAGCGTATTCGAGCCAGCCGCAGGCATCGTGACATTAATGAACTTCTGAACAAGCGCATTGAGGTTCGCAGCTTTGCCGATTGGCAAATGGGCTTCTCGGAGCCAACACAGTCCGAGTTGCTGGCGTTGTCCACGGCCCGCTGGGAAAGTATGGACGATCGGGGCTGCGGCCCTCTGTCCGCATCGCCCGGCCGGTTGCTTCTCCAGAGTTTTTGGAAGCGTTCCCGAAGGTGAGTGGTTGCTGAATCAGCGGGTCGGGTAGTCCGGGAAACCGACTGCGCGCAATTCGCGCACTGTGCAAGTCGGGACTATAATCTTCGCGCCGCTTCGCGCAGGTGTGCGTCCGGCACACGGAAGGAGAATCGAACGAATGGAGACGACCCGCCGCGAGTTGCTCACGGCTGCGTTGACGGCGGCGGGAGCGTCCGTGACCCCGGATGTGAGTCACGCTGATGCGAGCGGACACCATCATGACCACGATCACCAGGTCGTTCCTTCGGACCCGGCCCTGCGTGTCAAGGCACTCGAATCACTGCTGGTGGCGAAAGGCCTGGTCGACCGGGCCGCACTTGATGAGCTGATTGATACCTACGAACACAGGGTTGGACCGCGCAACGGCGCCCGCGTGGTGGCGCGTGCCTGGATTGATTCCGATTACCGGCAGCGGCTACTCGCCAATGCGGACGCCGCCATCGCCGAGTTGGGATATGGGGGGATGCAGGGCGAGCACATGGTGGTGGTTGAAAACACAGCCACGGTACACAACGTCGTCGTTTGCACGCTGTGCTCCTGCTATCCGTGGCCGGTTCTTGGATTGCCGCCGGTCTGGTACAAGTCGGCGCCCTATCGCTCGCGCTCGGTGATTGATCCGCGGGGCGTATTGCGCGAGTTCGGCCTGAGCCTGGGGGACGATGTCGAGGTGCGGGTCTGGGATAGCACAGCGGAATTGCGCTACCTGGTGCTACCGGAGAGACCTGCCGATACCGGGACCCTGAGCGAAGCGGAACTCGCTGTGCTGGTAACGAGGGATTCGATGGTGGGCGTCGCCAGGGTCAGCGCCAAGCGCGAGGTCTCTGCCGGATGAACGGAATTCATGACATGGGAGGAATGCATGGGATGGGTTCCATCGAACCGGAGCAGGGCGAGCCCGTCTTTCACCACCCGTGGGAGGGCCGCGTGTTTGGACTCCGCCGTGCAATGGGAGCCTGGCGCAAATGGAATATTGATGTCTCTCGACATGAAGTCGAGCTTGTGCCGGCCGTCGACTACCTTCGCATGAGCTACTATGAGAGGCAATTCGCCGCATTTCTCGGGTTACTCCAGAAGCGGGGTTTCATTACGCCGGCTGAAATAGCAGCAGGCGTTCCGGCTTGCGAATCATCCGTGGCGGTACCGGTGTTGACCCGGGAAGGGGCGGCGCAGCTGGTCGTTACAGGCGTCCCGACAAGCCGGGACGTGCCAGTGCCCGCCAGGTTTCGAAGCGGTCAACGGGTGCGAGCGATCAACGCAAATCCTCCCGGCCACACGCGCGAACCGCGTTATGTGCGCGGCAAACTCGGTATCATCGATCGCGACCATGGTGTGTTTGTGTTCCCCGATACCAATGCTCACTTTCTTGGTGAGCAGCCGCAGCACGTATATTCGGTACGGTTCAGCGCGCGCGAGTTGTGGGGACGACACGGCGCCGCTCAAGACTCCGTATATGTCGACCTATGGGACGATCATCTTGAGCCGGCCTGATCCGACTACACAACCCGAGGCGCTTGCCGCCTTGCCGCACCTACCACGCGACGAGGACGGACCCGTGTTCGCCGAACCCTGGCAAGCAGAGGTCTTTGCGCTGGCCGTAAGATTGTCGGCACAAGGTCATTTCACATGGAAAGAATGGGCAGCGGCGCTTGCTGATGAACTTGCGCTCGCCGCAGGGCATGGGGATCTCGATAGCGGCGCACATTACTACCACTGTTGGCTTGCGGCACTGGAGCGCCTGGTGATCAACAAGCACCTGACTGACCCGGCAACGCTACTTAAACGCAAGCAAGCGTGGGCCGAAGCCTATCGACGAACGCCGCATGGCAACCCCGTCGAACTGGGTATCGAATCCAGGACCTAAGAGTCGGGCGACTCAACCTGGCGCCGAGATACACAGGTCGATTTGGTCTCCCCCTGTGTCAGGGGAGTGGCTTGGCCAGGAGCTGTACCCAATAGAGTGCGGGACGGTCTTCGCTGGTCGCGGTGGCGAAGGCGCTGCCCATCTCAGTGAAGCCCGGCGTCATCAGGTTTTCGCAGTGCCCGGGGCTTGCCAGCCAGCCGCGCACGACCGCTTCCGCGCTGTCGGGTCCATAGGCGATGTTCTCGCCAACCAGACTTTCGCGGTAGCCGGCGGCGCGCACGCGCTCGGCCGGAGAGTGGTGGGCACGGTCCTGATGATCAAAATAGTGATGCTCGGCCATGTCGGTGGCGTGTGACAGTGCAATATGATCAAGTTTGCTAGACTGGGATAGCGGGGTCGTTGGCGCAAACTCGCGTGTGCCGCAGCGCTGGTGGTGTGCGCGGGCCAGGTTGGTGAGGGCCACGACCTGGACGGCAATGCGCGGTGCCTGTCCGGGCGTCGGTGGGACGTAGGGGTCTGCGAACACCAGCCAGATGTCGGGACCGCGCAGGTAGACGCCGATGTCGCGGAGTGTCGGATCACCCAGTGGTTTGCAGTACGTCTGGCGCAAAGTTTCTGCAGCGGAGCGTGCGTCACCGGTCACGTGAAGCGCGGCCGTTGATTGGGCGATGTAGTGAGCGCCAGCGAGGGCTGCCCTGAGCGTTCCACCAAGCGCCCAGCGTTGAGCTGCGCTGTCGAGGCGTTCGTCGCGATGCAGGGGTAGCTGCGGCACGTGTGTGGCGTTGCAGCCCGTGGTCCTCAAGCTCTGAACCGTGTCCAGGATGCTGGCGCGCACCTGAGGTGCGGTGCTGAGAAGCAGGAGCGTGGCCAGCGTCGTGCGCAGAGGTGGCGCAGCGATGGCGGATGCACCAGAACCGAAAACTTGCATCAAGGACACAATGCGCGTAAGACTCCTCGCCTGCAACGGAAATTGTGCATGGCAATTCTACCAAGAAGGATAAGCACCATGTTATCAACCGCACAAGTGACAACCATGTTGCCCGTCATTGACCTGAGGCGCGCGAGGACTTTCTACGAAGACAAATTAGGTCTGAAGCCCGGAGGGATGAAGCCGGATGGGAAGTTTGTCTACGAGTGTGCTGGCGGTGCGCTGATCGCTCTGTTCCCGAAGGAAGGCGGAACCAAGGCTGACCATACGGCAATCAGTTTTCAGGTGGCTGACATCGGATCGGCCATCAGCACGCTGAAGAACGCCGGTGTCGTTTTCGAAAATTACGACTTCCCTGGACTGAAAACCGTCAACCATGTGTGCGTTCTGGGCTCGGAGAAAGCCGCCTGGTTCAAGGACACGGAGGGGAACTATCTTTGCATTCATGAGGACATCGCCTGATCATGCCTCACAACGGGCGCTTGAGCCGAGCGCAGCATTGACACCGCCGCGTAGAGGATCACAATGATCACGAACCAGCGCATCAGCGTCAGGTGCGCGGCAATCAGGTTAACGAGCGGGAACGCACACAGGGTACCGAGCAGACCGCCGAGCGTGAGTCCCAACGCGCAACCGTGCGCGAAGCGCCCTGAGCGAAGAAACCCCAGAGTAGCGACGGGAATCAGCACGCCATCGCTGCCGATCATGATCGGATACGCGGCGATCGGATGCATGCCGAGCAGTCCGAGCAGCACCATGCTGGGCGCATAGTTGCCGATGCCGATGCACATCAGCGCGCCGAACACGAAGTTGGCGAGGACCGCGACGACAAAGCGCCAGCCTGACAGTCCCATCGCCGTTCCGGACGGAGGAAAGACCCCGAGCGCCGTCATCGCGAAGAAGCCCGCGGCGATCAGCAGCGCCACGCCCATGAACACCTGGATGCGTCGCCGCGGCATCCGGCTGACCAGACCCGCGCCGACCCAGGCACCGATGCCGGAGCTGATCACCATGCTGGCGAGCAACACCGGTTCAACCGCGATGGCACCAAAGTAGAGCACGGAGCCGAAAAAGGCCGGAACGGCGCTGCCGACGTTGAGCGTGCCGGGAATCAACTCGTCCGCTGGCCTGCCCCTCAGCTTGAACAGGGCCGTGATCTGCGCGTAGGAGCCAATGCCGAGCATATCGAGAAAGTTCGTAACGTAGCCGATGACGCCGTCCGCCCAGGTTGCCCGCTCACGAAGGTGGCGTCGCTTTGACACCAGGATCCAGGCAATGATGGCCGCCACGTTGACGATTACCAGGACTGTATAAAGTATGACTCGCGCGGTTGGCATGCAGCCCTCTGGGATCCCGGTGGACTGTGCTGGGTCGTGCCCGGGGTGTCAATCCCATGAATTCGGGTGCCAAGCGTTCAGTCAATTTCCACAACGCCTATGCATAGGGGACACACGGCGGGCTCCTCGGCGTGTCAGGGATAGCTGAACTTCGGCGACCAGCCGGCGGCGCCTTCGGGCAGCAGGTCGAAGAAGTGCCAGAGTGTGCAGAAGTCATCGCCGGGACTCCAGACGGCGTCCGATACGCGCTGGATGGTGGTGCCATGACGTTTGAATACCGATACTCCGGGACGCCAACGGCCACTCTCAAATACGTAGCCCATATCGGCAGCGAAGCTCGTGCCCTGGTGGCTCACCATGGGAAACTTCCAGCCGCGAGAGGCTGCGAAGGCCTGTTGCACGTCTGGCGGGTCAGGACTCGAGACCACGAAGGCGGCGCGTGAGGTGACATGCGGGTGGATGCCGTTGTAGCCATCGGCCCAGAGTGTGCAGGCCGGGCACGAGCGCCCCATGTTGTGGACCACCATCAGATCCTCATGCGTACCGAACAGTTCGGAAAGGAGGATGGGTCCGGTGGGCGATGTGAACACGTAGTCCGCGACGTCCTGGGGCTCGACTTGCGCCTGCGCTTTACGCATTTTCTGACGGATGTCGGCGATCTCGCGCCGGTAGCCGCTGATCATTTCACTGCCAGTAGAGTATTTCATGGGGTTCTCCGGAGCTGCGGGAGCCCGGCCACATCGCGCAGTTTGAGAAAGTCCTTTTCCTTTTGCAGTAGCGCGCGCCGCGCGAGACTCCATTGATCGGGTGTTACGACAGCGTGAATGGTCATGGCGTGCTCCCTGGTGTTGGGCATCAGCGGGATTTTCGGGCGGATCGGCGCTTGCGGGGGTGTGGCGGCGTGGCATCGCGGCGCGCGTCAATACGCGCAAGGGTGGAGGCCAGCACATCGAACTGCTGCTGCCAGTACCTGGTGTAGCGATTCAACCAGACGGCGGCGCCCAGCAGGGGCTCAGCGGTGAGGCTGCAGCGGCTGATGCGGCCGGTGCGCTCCTGCTGAATGAGTCCGGCTCTTACCAGCACCTGGATGTGGCGCGATACGCCCTGCAGCGAGATGTCGAAGTGGGCGGCAAGCTCTGAAACCAGCAGCGCCTGGCCGTCCAGGTGTTGCAGGATCGCGCGGCGTGTGGCATCGCTCAAGGCCTGGAAGAGAGCATCAAGACGCACTGCGTCGGTCTGCGCGTCGGAACCGTTCGAAGGGACGAGTCTCAGTGCGGAGGTGCGCGTGACCATGCGCGTAGATTATCAATCAAAGTGGTGACAGTCAACAGCATGGGTGATTAATGGGCGTGGATCGGTTCCGGGTGCGTCGTGTGGGGTGCGAGCCTGCGCATCCGCAGGTCCTCGATCATGCGTTGAGGCAGCGCTGGGACTCGGGGTGTCGTGGGGTCGTGGTGTTCATGACCGAAGCTCCGGTTGCGAGCCGAGGCGGATCGACTCGGCTCGCAACACACGAAACAGCGCTACAGGAATCAGCTCACCCACCACCCCCCGATCGAAACCACCCCTAGCGCGCGAGCGGATTGGTCCGTTGAGCCAAATCCGCCGGTAGTGGAGGGCAGGTATCGGGCAACCTCACGCCAGGTCGTAGCGATCCAGGTTCATCACCTTGTTCCAGGCCGCCACAAAGTCACGCACGAACGCCGGCTGCGAGTCGCTGCATGCATAGACTTCCGCGAGGGCTCGGAGCTGGGAGTTCGAACCGAAAACGAGATCGACAACGGTGCCCGTCCACTTGAGTTCGCCCGTTGCCCGATAGCGCCCCTCCAACACGCCTGAAGAGGTGGCGGACTTCTGCCACTTTGTGTTCATGTCCAGGAGATTGACGAAAAAATCATTGGTCAATGTCTCGGGTCTGTCGGTGAAAACTCCGTGCTTGGACTGGCCGACGTTCGCATCCAGGGCGCGCAGGCCGCCGATCAGAACCGTCATCTCAGGGGCGGTCAGAGTCAGCAACTGCGCTTTGTCCACCAGCAGCTCAGCCGCCGATCCCTCGAGTCCCTTACGGACGTAGTTGCGGAATCCGTCTGCGGTCGGCTCCAGTACGGCGAAGGAGTCCACATCGGTCTGTTGCGGCGACGCATCCATGCGCCCCGGTGAGAAGGGCACCTTCACGTCGTGGCCGCCCTGCTTCGCAGCCTTTTCGATGGCTGCGCAGCCGCCCAGAATGATCAGGTCAGCAAGCGAAACCCTCTTTCCGCCGGACTGTGCGCTGTTGAAGTCCTTGTGGATCGCTGCCAGCTTCTGCAGGACCTTGGCGAGTTCAGCCGGCTGGTTGACGTCCCAGTCTTTTTGCGGGCCTAAGCGAATGCGTGCACCGTTCGCACCGCCGCGTTTGTCGCTGCCGCGGAACGTTGCCGCCGACGCCCAGGCGGTCGTGACCAGCTGGGAGATGGACAGGTCGGACGCGAGGACATTGGCCTTCAGGGCCGCGATGTCGGCGGCGTCCACCAGCGCGTGGTCCACCGCCGGCACCGGGTCTTGCCAGATCAGTTCTTCCCGGGGCACCAGCTGTCCCAGGTAGCGCGCAACCGGCCCCATGTCGCGGTGCGTCAGCTTGAACCAGGCGCGGGCGAAGGCGTCGGCGAACTCTTGCGGGTTGGCCATGAAGCGCCGCGAGATCTTCTCGTAGGCCGGGTCCATGCGCATCGCCATGTCGGCCGTGGACATCATCGGGGCGTGCTTCTTCGACGGATCGTGCGCATCCGGCACGGTGTCGCGGGCCTTGGTATCCTTGGGCGTCCACTGCTGGGCACCGGCCGGACTCTTCGTCAATTCCCACTCGTGGCCGAACAGGTTCTCGAAGTAGCCGTTGTCCCACTTGATCGGGTTGGAAGTCCACGCGCCTTCCAGACCGCTGGTGATCGTGTCGGGGCCCTTGCCGGTCTTGTACTTGTTCGCCCAGCCGAGGCCCTGCTCCTCGAGGCCGGCGGCCTCGGGCTCGGGGCCGCAGTATTCGGCCGCGTTGGCGGCGCCGTGCGCCTTGCCAAAAGTGTGGCCGCCGGCGATCAGCGCGACGGTTTCCTCGTCGTTCATGGCCATGCGCCCGAACGTCTCGCGGATGTGCCCGGCCGAGGCGAGCGGGTC
>JAYUFH010000371.1:0-3939 GCA_043738765.1 Pseudomonadota bacterium
GCCTGGTCGTCCTGGTGATGGGCCGTGAGTAGTACGTCGTCCGGCCCCACATGCCGCGCCAAGGCCGCATAGCGCGCTCGGCGCGCCGCCGCTTCCCGGCCCTCGCCACTATGGCTTTGCACTTGCACCGTCTCCAGTACTAGCGGGACTTGAAGTGCTTCGCAGACGGCGACGCAATGGCGCGACCACGCCGCCGACAGGGGCGACAGTCCGTGATCGACATGCACGGCGTTGAGACGCAGGGGATGGGTTTCGCGCAAGGCCACGAGGGCATGCAACAGAACGTGGGAATCGAGACCGCCGCTGTAGGCGATCTTCAGGGAGGTGTGCGCCGCCAGTTGCAGACGCTCGAACAAAACGCAGCCCAGCGCTGTGGGGGAGAAGCCGATATCAGACTTCCTCAAATTTCCCGTATTGCATCAGGCGCGTGTAACGCGCCTCGACCAGCTGGTCCGCCGGTAACGGCGTCAGGGCATCGAGGGTCACCAGCAGGCGCGCCTTCAAGGTCTTGGCCATGGCGGGTATGTCGCGATGGGCCCCGCCCAGGGGTTCGGGCACGATTTCGTCGATGAGGCCGAGTTTCTTCAGGCTGGCGGCGGTAATGCCCATGGCCTCGGCGGCCAGGGCGGCCTTGTCGGCACTCTTCCACAAAATGGAGGCACAGCCTTCCGGGGAGATCACTGAATAGGTGCTGTACTGCAGCATCAAGGTGCGGTCGCTGACGCCGATGGCCAGGGCGCCGCCGGAACCACCTTCGCCGATGACGGTGCTGACGATGGGCGTCTTCAAGGCCGCCATGACATACAAGTTGCGCGCGATGGCCTCGCTCTGGCCCCGTTCCTCCGCCCCCACCCCGGGATAAGCGCCGGGGGTATCGATGAAGGTCAGCACCGGCAGATGGAAACGCTCGGCGGTCTTCATCAGCCGCTGGGCCTTGCGATAACCCTCCGGCCGCGGCATGGCGAAATTACGCCGTACCTTCTCGCGCGTGTCGCGGCCTTTTTGCTGGCCGATAACCATCACCGGGCGATCGTCCAGGCGGGCGATGCCGGCGACGATGGCCGGATCGTCGGCAAAGGCACGATCGCCATGCAATTCCTGAAAGTCGGTAAAGATCGCGCCGATGTAATCGAGGGTATAGGGTCGTTGGGGATGACGTGCTACCTGGGAAATCTGCCACGGGGTCAGGGCGGTGAAAATGGATTCGGTGAGCTTGCGGCTTTTCATCCGCAGGCGGTTGATTTCCTCGTTGATGTTCAGCCCGCTATTCTTGTCGGCATAACGCAGGGCCTCGATCTTGGCGTCGAGGTCGGCGATGGATTGTTCAAAATCGAGATAATTCGGATTCATGTAGGGCTTTTTGGCTGAAAATTACCGGTAGATTAAACGCACATGCTCTTGCCCTGCAAGCTGGGACAACTGTTCCAGCACGGCACCCGTGGGCATGATACGCCATTCCTGGCCCAGGGCGATCTCCGCCTCGGCGGCATCGCTCTGGTAACGCAGAAAAACCGGGCAACTCCCGGGAGTGACCGGCTTCAAAATATCCTGCAATTCGTGCACAAAACCATTGCCCGCCTGGGCGGCCTGCACGTCGATCTCCAGGCGCGTGGCGAAGGCGGCGCGCGCCTGGTCGATATTGTAGATTTTCTCGGCGCTCATCTTAAATCCACCGGAATATTCGTCCACGCTCACCTGCCCTTCCACGACCAGGAGCGTGTCTTTGCTCAAGAGGTCGCGGTAGCGGGTGTACATATCGGAGAACACCGCCAGTTCCAGCCGGCCGGTGCGGTCGTCCAGGGTGACGAAGGCCATGCGGTCGCCGCGCTTGGTGTTCATGGTGCGCATGGCCACCACCAGGCCCGCCACCACCACGTTGCGGTCGTCCACGGGCTTGAGGTTGGCCAGGTCGGTCATGATGATGTGGCTGAGCTCCGCCTCATAGCGCGCAATCGGATGGCCCGTGAGGTACAGACCGAGGGTCTCCTTCTCGCCATCCAGGCGTTGCTCGTCACTCCATTCCGGTACGTCAATGTAGTGAGTGTCTTCCACCGGGGCGTTCACTGCCGTGCCGAAGAGATCCACCTGGCCGGCATCGCGGTTCTTGCTGTACTGGCCGGCGGCCGCCAGGGCCAGGGTGAGGGAGGCCATGAGCGTCGCGCGATGGGCGCCGAAACTGTCGAGGGCGCCGGCGCGGATCAATGATTCCAACACGCGCCGGTTGACGCGCCTTAAGTCGATGCGCTGGCACAGATCGAACAAATCCTTGAACTGGCCGCCCTTGTCCCGCGCCTCCAGCACCGCCTCGATGGCGGACTCCCCCAGGCCCTTGATGGCGCCGAGACCATAAAGAATGGTGTCGTCGGTGACCGACACAAACGCATAGTCGCAGCGATTGACATTCGGCGGGGACACGGTGATCTGCATGTCGCGGCACTCCGCCAGCATGGTCACGACCTTGTCGGTCTTGTCCATATCCGCCGACAGCACCGCCGCCATGAAGGCCGCCGGGTAATGCGCCTTGAGCCAGGCGGTCTGGTAGGCGATGAGGGCGTAGGCCGCGGAGTGGGAGCGGTTAAAACCATAACCGGCGAATTTTTCGATCAGGTCGAAGATGTCCGCGGCGAGTTTGGGACTCACACCACGGACCGAAGCCCCGCTGACAAACACGCTGCGCTGCTGCGCCATCTCCTCCGGTTTCTTCTTGCCCATGGCGCGCCGCAGCAGGTCGGCGCCACCGAGGGTGTAGCCGGACAGCACCTGGGCGATCTGCATCACCTGCTCCTGGTACAGGATGACGCCATAGGTGGGTTTGAGTATCGGCTCCAGGCTGGCATGGGGATACTTGATCTTGGAGCGCCCGTGCTTGCGGTTGATGAAGTCGTCCACCATGCCGGATTGCAACGGGCCCGGACGGAACAGCGCCACCAAGGCGATGATTTCCTCGAAGGTGTCCGGCTGCAGCCGCTGGATCAGGTCCTTCATGCCGCGGGATTCCAGCTGGAACAAGGCGGTGGTGCTACACGCCTTCAACAAAGCAAACGTCTTGACGTCATCGATGGGCAGCTGTTCGATCACCAACGGTTCTTGGTCGTTGCGTGCCCGCTCGGTGTTGATGATCTTCACCGCCTTGTCGATGATGGTGAGGTTGCGCAGGCCCAGGAAGTCGAACTTCACCAGGCCTAAGGTTTCCACGTCTTTCATGTCGAACTGGGTGACAAACGTCTTGCTGCCCTGTTCGCAGTAGAGCGGCATGAAGTCCGTGAGGGCCGAGGGCGCGATCACCAGGCCGGCGGCGTGCTTGCCGGCGTTGCGGGCGATGCCCTCCAGGGCGCGCGCCTTGTCCAGGAGGTCGCGCACGTCCTCTTCATTCTCGTAACGCTCCTTCAGCGCCGGCTCCTGGGCCAGGGCCTTGTCCAGGGTCATCTCCAACTCCATGGGGATCATCTTGGCGAGCTGATCCACATAACCGTAGGGATGGTCCAACACGCGCCCCACGTCGCGCACCACCGCCTTGGCCGCCATGGTGCCGTGGGTGATGATCTGGGAAACCTTCTCCGCGCCGTAGCGGTCGGTCACATAGCCGATGACGCGGTCGCGCCCTTCGATACAGAAGTCCACGTCGAAGTCCGGCAGCGACACGCGCTCCGGATTGAGGAAGCGCTCGAACAGCAATTCATATTTGATCGGGTCGAGGGCCGTGATGCCCAGCACATAAGCCACGAGCGAACCCGCGCCGGAGCCGCGTCCCGGTCCCACGGGCACGTCGTTCTCCCGCGCCCAGCGGATAAAGTCCGCGACGATGAGGAAGTAACCGGGGAAGCCCATCTGCACGATAACGCCCAGTTCCAATTCCAACCGCGCTTGGTAGGCTGAACGCAGGGCCGCACGCTGGTCATCAGGCAACAACAGCAGACGTTCTTCCAGACCCGCGGCGGA
>JAYUFH010000372.1:0-1447 GCA_043738765.1 Pseudomonadota bacterium
GCTGATGACACAGGTATCCCAGACGGCGGTATGCAATCGCCACCATTCCGTGGAGCAGCAACTGTGCCGCTGGCTGTTGCTGACCCTCGATCGCCTGCCTTCCAATGAACTGACCATGACCCAGGAACTGATTGCCAACATGCTCGGCGTGCGGCGCGAAGGCATCACCGAAGCCGCCGGCAATTTGCAGAAAGCCGGGTTCATTCGCTACCGCCGTGGCCACATCTCCGTGCTTGACCGGGCGGGCCTGGAGTCCCAGGTGTGTGAGTGCTATGGGGTGGTCAAGAAAGAATTCGGTCGTTTGCTGAGCGATGTACGTAACCGTCAGAGACATCCCTCGGTCAGCCACGCCTGATTCTCAGCCCTGTTTCTCACTTTGCATGAAATCCCCGCCTCGTAATATGCGATCGCGCACAGAGCGCAACGGGCTTGATCCCTATAATTGAATAGGGTTGCTCAAAATTCCGCCACGGGTTCAATTTACCCCCTCTCCGATGCCTGCGAGCAAAAGCATGCGTTTTTTTGTCCAGGATGGGCGTATAAGTAGATAATGTGCCACTCGCACCTTCGGCCCCGCGATCCGCCAGACGAATTCGCGCTTTAACAGAGGTCGGCCGTGTCCAGAAAAATCCGCAAGCCCGTCATTCCCAATCCCGTCGCTGGCACGGCGGAGGGCATCACCGAGGTCCGACGCCAGGAGACCTTGCTTAAAACCGGGGCCTTGCAGAGCGCGATTTTCAACAGCGCCAACTTTTCGAGTATCGCCACTGACGCGAAGGGTGTCATCCAGATCTTTAACGTCGGCGCCGAGCGCATGCTGGGCTACACGGCCGCCGACGTGATGAACAAGCTCTTCCTATGCACAGCACTTAATGCGACAGAATCCTTGCGATCCACAAGAGAGGACCAAAAATGAAAGTTGTAACCAAAGGACAAGTATCGCGGGGGGAACTTGACCCCAAACTGTTATTGAGCGTCTTGACGGCGGTTAAAAAAGGGGACTTTTCGGCGCGCATGCCGCTGGACTGGACCGGCATCGACGGCAAGATCGCCGACACGCTCAACGACATCATTGCGCTGAACGACAAAACATCCCTCGGCATCGACCGCATCAGTAAGGTAGTGGGCAAGGAAGGGAAGCTGGCGACGCGCATTCCGTTGGGATCTGTCGGCGGCGCATGGGCGCGCCAGATCGAGTCGGTCAATGCGCTGATTTCGGATCTCGTCTGGCCCAGCACGGAAATGGCGCGCGTGATCGGTGCGGTGGCCAAGGGGGATATGATCCAGAAGATGGACGTGGAAGTGGACGGCAAGCCGATTCAGGGCGAATTTATGCGCACCGCCAAAATCGTCAACACCATGGTGGACCAGCTCGGCGCGTTCGCCGGGGAGGTGACGCGGGTGGCGCGCGAGGTGGGCACCGAGGGCAAGCTCGGCGGCCAGGCGC
>JAYUFH010000373.1:0-1444 GCA_043738765.1 Pseudomonadota bacterium
TGGGTGCGTGGTAGGAATTGCCTGCACTAATGAGAGTCCGGGTAAAATCCGTTCCTATTACTCCATCTATAGCGGCCACCGGCGCACTCAAGGTAGGCAGGGTGCCAATATTGGCGTCCGATACCAACAAGCTTCCATGGGTCTGGACATCGCTGGCGGCGAGCAGTTGCAGGTTACCCTTCGGTGCGGGGTATAACGTCAGGTCACTACGAACATCGATACCTCCGCCGAAGGCAACTGCCTCCAGTGTGCCGGGATAGATGCCCGCGGATTTTGCGACATCCCTGTCGGCACGGGTACCACTTCGATCCCAACGCTCCAGCGTGGATTGTACAATTGTGTCTCCCGCCAGACTCAGCACGACATCCCCCGCGACGGAATGCAGACGGACACCACTGGTCGGAGAATAGCTGGGAAAGATCGCCAGATCTGGGGTGGATCCATTGACATTTTTTGGCAGTACCGGCGTGAGGCTCGGGTTGATCACTGCCTGCAACGTCAACGCGCCCTGGGTCTGAACGTCGAAACGTCCGTCCATAACGGCCAGGATCGTATAGAGCGGACTACCCGCGCCCGCCGCATCAGGAACCTGGCGATCGCTGGTCAAGGCACCGCCGGCACGCACCGTGCCCGTGCCGTGGGCGACAAAGAAGATGCCGCTCTTAATGTCGCCGCCGGCGCTCACGTCGAGATTACCGCCACCCAAGGTGACGGTCTGCTGGGTCAGTTCGTCGTAATAACCCGTGGTCGGCACCGAGGCGGACAGGCGCGTGATGTCGCCCCCGGCATGGATCTGCACATCACCGCCGCCGAAGGCGGCGATGTTCTGCTGGAACGCCCCGTAATTAACCCACCAGCCCGCCGCCTCTTCCCCGGGTATGAATCGAGTGGGGACGACTTTTTTCTGTTGCAGCAGCCACTCGTTAATCAATTGGGTTTTGTCCCCCACCCGACCCGGACCGATGATGTCCCCCTGGGCAGCGATACGCAGATTGCCGCCATCTACGGGAAGATACTTGATTGGAATGCCAGGGACTGTTCTGTTCTTCACGCGATTATCCAGCTCCAGCCCGCCGGAGGCGCCGGCGGTATACATCACCGAACCCAAATTACCAAACTTCACGCTGTGGCCGGCGGCGGTATCGATACTGCCGGTGCCGGTGCGCACCAATACATCGTTACCGATGTTAACGTCGCCGCTGGATTGGCCCGCCGCGTTAGTGATATCCGCCGCGCTACGCAGACCCAACACATCGGCGCTGCGGGTGTCCGCACCGGCCACCAGACGATAACTCCAGGAACGATTCGTATCGCTCAACAAATAACTGTTGGGCAACGAGCCGTTAAATCCATCACTCAGGGAATTATTGAGATTGAGGTTGTCCCTGGCGCGCAACGTGAGGACGCCTGGTTCATTGCCGAAACGCTGGCCGCTGAGATCCCA
>JAYUFH010000374.1:0-3922 GCA_043738765.1 Pseudomonadota bacterium
TTCGATAACTATTACGGCACGGCACGCAGTTCCATCGATCAGCTGCTCGAGGCGGGCAAGGATGTGCTCCTGGATATCGACTGGCAGGGGGCGCGCAACATCAAGCAACATATGCCGGGCGCGGTGAGTATTTTTATCCTGCCACCGACCCGCGCCGCGCTGGAGGAGCGGCTGCGCGGTCGCGGTCAGGACAGCCCCGAGACCGTCGCCCGGCGTATGCGCGATGCGGTGGCGGAAATGCGCCATTACAGCGAGTTCGATCATGTGGTGGTCAACGATGTGTTCGACGCCGCCCGTGCGGACTTGGTGGCCATCCTTCAGGGGAAAAGCGCGCAAAAACGCCCGCTAAACATTGATACCGCCACACTTTTGCGCGAATAAATGGAAAAAATTACAAAATATCAGTAAGATGGCCGATCCCCAGGCGTACGGGGTGGCATGTCGAGCGTCTTGTTCCCCGGCGCCGCATGACTGAAATCTGTCGTTAGAGAGCAAATTTGAGGTGAGGCATGGCCCGTGTAACCGTAGAAGATTGTTTAGAGAATGTGGAAAACCGTTTCCAACTGGTGTTGGTCGCCACGCGCCGCGCCCGGCAACTGGTTTTGGGCGCCGAGGCCTGTGTGGCGCCTGAGAATGACAAGCCCACGGTGATAGCGCTGCGCGAGATCGCGGGTGGTTTCGTCACCAACGCCATCCTGGATGATACATCGCCGCAAGCCGGCTTCGAGGCCGATGAAGACACCGCAGATCAAGCCGGAATCCCCGACGTTGTCCTCGGCGCGCCCGGCGAAAAAGAAGGCAGCGCCGGCGCCTGAGGAACTCCCGCCCGCGTTGTCCGTGGGCGAGCGCTATCAGATCGGTGATCTCTGCGCCCTGCTGGAGACCTATCTCGGTCCCGCCGAGGTGGGCGATGTGTATCGCGCCTATCTGTTTGGCGCGCAGGCGCATGATGGCCAGAAGCGCAGCAGCGGTGAGCCGTATATCTTTCATCCCCTGGAAGTGGCGCGCATCCTCGCCAGCATGCACCTGGACAGCCGCAGTATCGTGGCGGCCATTCTGCACGATGTCATCGAAGACACCCCCACCGCCAAAGAACAGGTAGCCGCCGATTTCGGCGCCGACGTGGCCGACCTGGTGGACGGCGTCAGCAAGATCGGCCAGATCGAATTCAAGACCAAGGAAGAAGAGCAGGCGGAGAACTTCCGCAAGATGCTGCTCGCCATGTCCCAGGACATCCGCGTCATCCTCATCAAGCTCGCCGACCGCCTGCACAACATGCGTACCCTGGGGGCGCTGCGTGGCGAACGCCGCCGCGCCATTGCCAAAGAGACGCTGGATATCTACGCGCCCATCGCCAACCGCCTGGGCATGCACCAGTGGTCGCATGAGCTGGAAGACCTGTGTTTCGCCAACCTCTATCCGGCGCGTTACCGGGTGCTGTCCGAGGCGGTGCGCAAACGCCACGGCAACCGCAAGACGATCGTGGAGAAGGCGCGCAACGCCATCTTGAATCACCTGCAGCAGGATGGACTGCAGGCCGACGTCAGCGGGCGCGAAAAGAATCTCTACAGCATCTACATCAAGATGCGGCAGAAGCGCGTGAGTTTCGATCAGGTGTACGACGTCTACGCCTTCCGCATCATCGTGGACAAGGTGGACACCTGTTACCGCGTGCTCGGCGCCATCCACAACCTGTACAAACCCATCCCCGGACGTTTCAAGGATTACATCGCCATCCCCAAGGCCAACGGCTACCAGTCGCTGCATACCGTGGTGTTCGGCCCCTTCGGTGTGTCCATCGAGGTGCAGATCCGCACCCAGGACATGCACCGCGTGGCGGAGGTGGGCGTGGCCGCCCACTGGTTGTACAAGAGCGGCGATCAAGGCGCCACGGTGCAGGCGCAGAAACGCGCCTTGCAATGGTTGCAGGACCTGCTGGAGATCCAAGCGCAGGCCGGTAATCCCAACGAATTTCTCGAACACCTCAAGGTCGATCTGTTTCCCGACGAGGTCTATGTCTTCACGCCCAACGGCGATATCCGCAAGTTGCCGCGCGGCGCCACGGTCATCGATTTCGCCTACGATGTGCACACCGATATCGGCAGCCGTTGTGTCGGCGCGCGTCTGAATCATGCGCTGGTGCCGGTGCGCACCGTGCTGCATAACGGCGATCATGTGGAGATCATCACCTCCAGCTGGGGCCGGCCGAATCCATCGTGGCTGGATTACGTCGCCACCGGCAAGGCGCGCGCACATATCCGCAACTACCTCAAGAATCTGCAACGCGAGGAATCTCTCAGCCTGGGCGAACGGCTCCTGGGCAAGGCGCTGGAGGACATGGGCGCCGAGCTGACCCAGGTGGAGAGCGAGCAAAAAGCCACCTTGTTGCGCTCCATGAAACTCAAGACCTGGGAAGATCTGTTGGCGGACATCGGCATCGGCAATCGCCTGGCGGTGGTGGTGGCGCGCCAACTGCTGCCGTCCGTCATGGAAGGCAATGCCGTCAAGAAGACTGCCGCCGTCCTGGCGATACGCGGCACCGAGGGCGTGGTGGTGAATTACGCGCGCTGCTGCCGACCCATCCCGGGCGATCCCATCCTTGGTTTTCTCACTGCCGGACGCGGCATCGTGGTGCACACCGAAAGCTGTCCCAACGTGGCGCGTTATCGCAAACATCCGGAGCAGTGGATCGATGTGCATTGGGAGAAGGACGTCAAAGGTGTATTTCCGGTGGGCCTGCGGGTCGAGGTAAAGAATCAGCGTGGCGTGCTCGCCATGGTCGCCGCCGCCATTGCCGAGTTGGATGCCAACATCGATACCGTCTCTATAGAAGAACGCGACGGCCTGAATACCGCCATGGACTTTTCCGTCGAGGTGCGTGACCGTGTGCACCTGGCGCAGATCATGCGCCGCATACGTTCACAGGAATCGGTGATGCGTATCAGCCGTATTCGCGGGTGAGGTAAGGACGATTATCCTGGAAAGGGGTTCGGTAAGGTTTTGTAGGGCGGGCGACCGCCAGGCGAGCCCATGGATGGGCGAGGTAGAGCGCTGTCGGGAACAGGCGCCGAGAGGGCGGGAGGTAGAGCAACGCAGGGAGCAGTTGCCGACATCGCCCACCAGACGAGGCTTCGGTTGATTCTGCTGGTGGGCAATGCCCACCCTACGAAAAATAGAGCAGTCGGTTAATATGGAGTGCAGCCATCCCGCGCACTGGATTATTGAGGACCCGCAGTGAAAAAAGAAATCATCAAAACCACTTCCGCCCCCGAGGCCATCGGTACCTATACCCAGGCGGTGAAGGTCGGCAACACGGTCTATCTCTCGGGACAGATCCCGCTGATCCCCGGTGGATCGGAGTTGGATGCCGCCGACATGCGCGCGCAGGTGTCGCGCGTGTTCGAGAATCTCAGCGCCGTCGCGCGCGCCGCCGGCGGCGGCCTGCAGGACGTGGTCAAGCTGAATGTGTTCCTCACCGACATGAAGGATTTTCCCGTGGTGAACGAAGTCATGGCGGAGTATTTCCAGCAGCCCTATCCGGCGCGCGCCGCCGTGGGCGTGGCGGCGCTGCCGCGTGGCGCAGCGGTGGAGATGGACGCCATCATGGTGCTGGGTTGACGCGCGCCTGCCGGCGGTGAGTTGTCGCCGCCGCCATGGTCTTGGGCGGCGGACGGAAACCCGACCTGTGTCTTACAATTTTTATTCTATATAGTGGCAGGACCGCCGCGCCGACACCCCCATCGATACCATGGACATCGCAAGCGAACCACTAACCGTACTCAAGGGGGTCGGGCCGCGCCTCGCCGGCAAGCTCGAACGCCTGGGTCTGCGCAGCACCCAGGACCTGTTGTTTCATCTGCCGTTCCGCTACCAGGACCGCACCCGCATCACCCCTATGGGCCGCTTGCGCGCCGGCGTCGAG
>JAYUFH010000375.1:0-3922 GCA_043738765.1 Pseudomonadota bacterium
ATTGAAACTGCCCAGGATCCAGCCGACATCCTGTTCGGAAAAATGAAATTCCCTTTGAATGCTCTCGATCGCCACCGACATGTTATTGCGCAGCAGATAATTGACGAAGCTCAGGGCAAATATCAGCGCCAGAATGCGCACCCGTACCGGAACTCTGGGAACCAACGCTTTCATCGGGCTACGGCCCAGCTGGTAATTTAAAGGCGACGCCGCCCTTGATGACGACTGCCACGTCCTGCAGACGCGTGATGTCCTTGAGCGGATCGCCTTTGACGGCAATCAGGTCCCCGAACAGTCCCGGCGCCAGCCGCCCGACCCGATCATCCCAGCCCATGTAGTGCGCCGCGGTCGAGCTGGCCGACTTGATCGCCTGCATCGGCGTCATGCCGAGCGCCACCATGATCGGGAACTGCCGGGCATTCAAGCCGTGCGGGTAGACAGCCGAGTCGGTGCCGAACACCATCGGCACTCCGGCGCTAAGGGCGCGGCTAAAGCCCTGCCGCTGCACTTCGGTGGTCTCGATGTTCTTGCGCAGGAACTCCTCCGGCCAATGCTGCCTGCGGCCCTCGGTGTCGATGTAGTCGCCGTTATAGACATCCATCGACAGGGCAACGTGGTGCGATAGGGCGAGCGCAATGTCCTCATCGTTGATGTAGGAGGCGTGCTCGATGGTGTCGGCGCCCGCCAGGATGGCTTGCTTGATGGATAACGCCCCATGCGCATGGGCCGCCACCCTGCGGCTCGCGGCATGGGCCACCTCGACGACCGCAGCGATCTCTTCCGGGGTCATTTCCGGCTCGCCGGGCACGCCGCCGTAGGCCAGTACCGCGCCGGAAGCGATAATCTTCAGCGCATCGGCGCCACCCTCGATCGCCACTTGTGCCTTGCGCCTGAACTCTTCCGCACCGTGCGCGACACCGGCGCGCACGTTCGCGGGAATGCTTTCCTCGGGAACACCGGGAATCAACAGATCGCCGCCACCACCCGGGATCGTCAGGTAATAGCCCACCACTTGCATACGTGGGCCGATCATCTGGCCCTGGTTGATGGCATCGCGCATATCCCGATCGGTCCAGGCGATGTAGCAGCCCAGGTTGCGCACGCTCGTGAACCCCGCGGCCAGCGTCACGGCGGCATTTTCCTTGCTGACCATCAGCTGGTCGGCTGCACTACGCGTAAAGTAAACCTTGAGATCTGCGGTATCGCCAGGTCGATCCGTCAGGTGGGTATGCATATCGATGAGGCCGGGCAGGCAGGTATAGGCGTTACCCAGCTCCAGAAACGCCATGCCGGCGGGAACCTCTCGACCCTCGAGTAGGGATTCCACGCGTCCGTGGCGGATCACCACCGTGACATTGCGGCGTGCCGTGTCGGCGCTGCCATCGATCAGCGCGCCACAATGAACGGCGATCGAGCCGGTATCAGGCGTGAGCGGTGCTGTTCCGAGGGCGAGCACGGCAGCGCGAGCCGGCGTGCTCAGGGCCAGGGTGACGACGAGGGTAGCGGAAGCGGCGAGGGCGGTCAGAAGACGTGCGTTTATCTTATTCTCCGGTCCAGGCTGCTGATCATGCAGCTTAGGATCGTACCCGGGGCGCGGTCAACCAACACGGTACGCCACCTACCAAATCATCTGCTGGCCCGCCGCCGCGCTGCGCCAGATCGAGCAATTACTGAGGATCGCGCGCATTGGCGAATACAGCGAATCGATTGATCTGTACGCGGACCTGCTAACCAGCTATTCCCGGCTACCAAAAATCTGCATGAGCAATGGGCATGCACTGGGCAAGGTGTTGTCCGCGTACCCGGTAGCACGGGGGTATTAAACATGCCCAGCTGTGACTTACACTCACCACGTGGGTTCGACTGAGTACACCAAGAGGGATGCGCAATGACTCGTAGCCGTAAGAGAAAATTAATCAGAAAGTCAGCCCACTGGGCTGGAGTACCGTTCGCCTCCGCCGCCATGCTCGCCGGTGTCAATACGGCGCAGGCTCAACAGACACAAGGCGCGGCGCTGGAAGAAATCATTGTCACGGCGCAGAAGCGCACGGAAGATCTACAGAAGGTACCGATCAGCCTCCAGGTGCTGGGTGGCGAGAAGCTTGACCAGCTCCAGGTTACCAGCTTTGACGACTACGCCAAATTTCTTCCCAGTGTGTCCTTTCAATCCCTCGGACCGAGCCAGGCGCAGTTGTATTTCCGCGGCATATCGAGCGGCGGAGATGGCTTGCATGCGGGCTCGCTGCCGGCAACCGGCGTGTATCTGGACGAAATACCAGTTACCACCATTGGCAATTCGCTCGACGTCCATGTTTATGACATTGCGCGCGTCGAGGCGTTGGCCGGTCCCCAGGGCACGCTCTACGGAGCAAGTTCGTTGTCGGGCACGCTGCGCATCATCACCAACAAACCGGATGCCGCCAAGTTTTCTGCCGGGTACGACGTCAAGGGCACCAAGTTTGCCAAGGGAGATTCAGGCGGCGGTATTGAAGGCTTCGTCAATTTCCCAGTCTCGGAAAACGCGGCAGTCCGGCTGGTGGGCTATTACGAGCGTGACGGCGGCTATATCAACAATGTTTACACCGAGCATAGCTACGATCGAGAGCCCGGAGGGCCGGCTTTTTACCGCAATAATTCCGACGTAGTAAAAAAGAACGCCAATGACGTCGAGAGTTACGGCGGGCGCGCAGCGCTCAAAGTCGATCTCAACGACAGATGGTCGATTACGCCAACTGTGCTCTACCAACACCAGCAGGCGAATGGCAATTTCGCATTCGATCCCCGACTGGGTGACCTGAACGTTGGCGACTACACACCGGGGCAGAATCTCGATAGCTGGTACCAGTCGGCCCTCACGGTCGAAGGCAAGATCGGCAACTACGATCTGGTGTACTCCGGCGGATATTTTGAGCGCAAGACCGACAACGTTGTCGACTATGCCGAGTACGCCATTGCCTATGATCAATTGGGGTCAGGCTACTCACGCTGGGACGACGGTGCCGGCGGGCTGCTGGATCCTACGCAATACACCGCGAATCACGATAAATATACCAAGATGAATCAGGAGATCCGCATCTCCTCCCCGACTGAAAACCGCTTCAGATTCGTGGTTGGCGGTTTTATGCAGCGCCAGACTGACGACATACGCGCAGAGTTTCGTGTCGATGGCTTACCGACACTCGACACCGTGCCGGTGCGGCGTCCAGACGTTTATGTCTATGCGGTGGATGGTCAACCGGGCATTTTATATTTGTCACAACAAACGCGCACTGATCGCGACACTGCACTGTTCGGGGACATGACCTTCGACCTCAGTGACACATGGAAAGTCAGTGCCGGCATCAGGCAGTTCTGGGCGGACAATACGCTCTATGGTTTCTTTGGGTTCCAGGAGTTCAACAGTGGTGAGGGCAGCTGTAACCCGCCCGCGAGCCCGGCGACCGTCGTTCCCGGCAAGTGGCCCTGCATCAATACCGACAAGCGAGTGACGGAGCAGGGCGAAACCCACAGGGTCAACCTGACCTACCAGATTGATCCGGATCGAATGGTATACGGCACCTATTCCACAGGCTTCAGACCGGGCGGCAACAATCGCCGGGTTGAAATAGTGGCCTACGGCGCTGACAAACTCACCAATTATGAGATCGGCTGGAAGACGGCCTGGTTCGATCGCCGGGTGCGGTTTAATGGCGCGGTATTCTTTGAACAATGGCATGGCGTGCAGATCGGCGTGCAGGGTGCCCAAGGCATTACCTCCATTTTGAACGCCGGCAAGGCTGAGGTTAAGGGCATAGAGTTCGACGTCAATTGGCTGGTCGGCAATAATCTGAACCTCTCGGTGTCGGCGACCCGAGTGGATGCGGCGTTATCGGCCAATTTCTGCAGCGCACCCAACGGTCAGGTCACGTCGGCGTGCACGGCG
>JAYUFH010000376.1:0-27354 GCA_043738765.1 Pseudomonadota bacterium
AAAGGGCACGACTGCGCGGGGTCGTCATTCCGCTGTTGTCATGGTGAGGAGCGACCGCAGTGTCATAACAGTTAAGACCCGCATCGTCCTCGCGCAGGCTCAACGCGCCTTGCCCTGCGCCTCCGCCTCCGCCTGACGTCGCAACAGCTCGCTCACCGTCACCAGCTCGAAGCCGCGCTTGCGCAGGCGCTTGATGATGCGGGGCAGGGCCTCGGCGGTATGCCACCCATGCCCATTGATATGCATCACCACGATGGAGCCGTTCTTGGCCACGGTGGTGACGTACTCCACCAATTTATCCTTGGTGGCGTGCTCATCCGGATCGCCGGAGGGCAGGTCGTACTGAATGGTCGTCATACCCGCGTCGGCGGCGAGTTTAACGACCCTGTCGTCAATCTCGCCGTAGGGCGCACGAAACAACGTGGCCTGCCGGCCGGTCAGGGTATACATCATCTCCTGGGTCCATTTCAGCTCATCGCGGGCGCGTTGATCCGACACCTTGGTCATGTGGGGATGCAGAAAGGTATGGTTGCCCAATTCGAACTGCGGCATCGACGCCAGGTAACGGGTCTGCTCGGGGTGTTCTTCCATCCACTTGCCACCGAGGAACAGGGTCGCCGGCGCCTGCATATCCAAAAGTATCGAGGTGATGCGTGGATCATACTGACTGGGTTTGGACGTGGAACAGGCATCGAAGGTGAGGGCCACCACTTTAACCAGGCGCGCCCCACGCACCACCACACGCGGAGCCACCGGCGGCAACACCGGTGGTATCACCGTCTCCACCGCTGGCGGTTCATAGGGCAGCGGCTTGCCTTCGGCCTGTTCATCATGCACCGGCTTGGGCAGTGGCGGCGTGGAACAGGCACCTAACAGCGCTGCCAACATCAGGATGCCCACGGCGTGCGCCACGCCCGATGAGGGTTGATGTCCCGGTCCCGCTATCGGTCTTGCCTGTTTCACGTTTCCCATGCCCTCACACGCCATCGCGATTGGTATTGATTGTTAAACATACCGCCTTAATATAGTGCCGCATTGACGTCGCAGTAGCCGTAGTTAGGCGCAGGGTGGGCATCGTCCACCAGCGTGCGTCGACCGCAGCCAAGTGTGGTGGGCAATGCCCACCCTACAAACTACAAACCAGGCGTTATATATGTCGCTATATTTAGACTGCTCCTGCGTCTCAGCTCGCCGAGGCCAGTACACGTAGTCACCGCAATCTAACAACTAGTGACCTGTGGCACCAGGGGAAAGCGGGGTCTGCAAAAAGTTCCCCCTAAAGTAAGGAGAGGGAACGCAGACTGATAGGCTCTGCCCATCCGTCGGAGATTTCCCGACGAAAAAGTATCCAAAAGCGGTTTTCTACCGCGGTGCCGCGACGAGCATTGGCGTTTCAAATTGATCTGCGTAATTCATACATCACCAGAGATTGCATCGCCCACCGCAACGCGGCCGCCGACACTCCCGATGGTGGGCAATGCCCACCCTACATCCGCTATCAATAGTTATGCACGAGATCAAGGACGGCGACGATTTATGTAATGCTCACTCACACCCGAGCCAGGCATGTCGCCGCGCCAGCGTCTGCGGGTCCGCGTCGGTCTTCAGGATCAGCTCACACGTGTCCGCCAGCGGCGCGATCAACAACAAGGTAGTCTCGAACAATTCGTCGCGCCGGAAGGCATGCACCGGCAAGCGATCACCGGGGCGGGAGGCATTGAGCCGCTTCTCCAGAATCGCGCGCGTGGCCTTGATGCCGTCGAGGGCGACGATCACATCCCCCGCCGACAGGCCGGCGGCCTGGGCGCTGCCTGCGTCGAACACCGCGGCGAGCTTCACTTCGCTGCCGTTGTCCACCAGGCGCGCGCCGAGGGCCGGGCGCTGTTGCAGGGCGCTCAGGGATTTTTTCGCCGGCTTGCCGCCCTTGTCGCTGTCCGACTCCGCCGGGCGCAGCAGGAACGCCATGCCCACATCGGCCAGCAATTCCGCCAGGGGCAGGTCCGCGGTGCTGCGTAGCGCCGCGTCGAAGAAGCTTTGCAGATCCAAGCCGGACACTTCCGCCGCGAGTTTTTCGATGGTGTCCTCCTCCACGCCGCGCGCCGCCTTGCCGTGGCGCTGCCACAAGGCGCGCATCACGCCGTCCAAGGAGACGCGTCCTTGCGTGCCACGCCGCAGGGTGAGATCCAGGGCCAACGCCACGAGGGAACCCTTGGTGTAATAACTGACGATGGCATTGGCGGCGTTCTCATCCTGCCGGTAGAACTTGGTCCAGGCGTCGAAGCTGGAATCGGTGACGCTCTGCTTGAGGCGCCCACTGCCACGCCACACACGCGTCGCGGTTTCCCCCAGCAGCTGCAGATAGGCGTCGACAGGAATCAAACCGCTGCGCACCAGGACCAGGTCGTCGTAGTAAGACGTGATGCCTTCGAAGGCCCACAGCTGGCGCGTATAGGCCTCGCGGGTGAGGTCGTAGGGCAGAAATGCCGCGGGCTTGATGCGCTTCACGTTCCAAGTATGAAAATATTCGTGGCTCACGAGGCCGAGGAAGGTGCGGTAATCGTCGCTCACCTCGGTCTCGCCCGCGCGCGGCAAATTATGGCGGCTGCACAGCAGGCTGGTGGAGGCACGGTGCTCGAGACCGCCGTAGCCCTCGCCCACCGCCATGATGAGAAACACATAACGCGGCATGGGCGCCGGCTCGCCGAAGAAGCGGATATGGGTTTCGCAGATGACGCGCATGTCGCGGCACAACCGATCCATGTCCGCCTGCTGCCGGCCGCTGACGATCACGTCGTGCGGCACGCCGCAGGCCTCGAAGGTGGCGAGGGCGAACTCGCCCATCTCCACGGGATGATCCACCAGCTCGTCGTAATTCGCCGCCGTATAGGTACCAAAACCATAGGCCTTGGCCGCGGCCCGGGTGAGTGCCGTACCCACACGCCAGCGGGCGTAGCGCTCCCCCACGGGCGGTTGCATGTCCACCACACACCCATTGCGTTCGTGTCCATGCACCATGAGGAACACGCTGGTGCCGTTGAAATAAGCGTGGTTCGTGTCCAGGTGCGCCGCTCGCACCGACAGATCCCAAGCGTAGACTTGATAGGTAAGCCGCAGCGGGCCACGACAGGGATCGCACAGCCAGGTGTCCTTGTCGATCTTGCGGCAACCCACCACGACCCCGGCGACCTCGGCCTTAAGCTGCACGATGTGACGCGCGAACTCGCGGATCATGTAACTGCCCGGTATCCAGGCCGGCAGGGAGAAACGTTGGCCGCTTGAATCCGGTACATCCACTGTGCACGTCACCTCGAACAGGTGGGCGGCGGGATGGAAGGGGGCAATGGAGTAGCGTATCGGCGAGGCGTCTATCATGCCGGCATGATAGCGCAACCTGGGACGAGAAAGTTAAACCTTCGTGTAGGGTGGGCATCGCCCACCAGCGGTGCATCACCGAGGCGACGTCTGGTGGGCGATGCCCACCCTACCAATGCGTGCGGGATAAAGCCGCTCTGCTAAACATCAACTGTGCAACGCCAGTTCCAACTCGGCAAAGGTCCGCGCCGCCCCGAGGGTGTCCACCGGCATGGCCAGTTGGCGGCTGATCTGGGTCGCGGAGAAAATGCCGCGCACCATTTCCACTGATGTGAGTATTTTCAGCCCAGCCAGTGACGCCAAGCCAGCCACGACTGCACGCATTGCGCCAACACCGCATAACCCCCATCACGCGGATGGGCGCCGTCCGTGCGCCTGACCTCGTCCAACCACACGCCGGATCGATATAACACATCGAACACCGGCAGGTAGGCCACGTCCATCTCCGCCGCCAAGGTGGCCAGCCGTTGCGACAGCTGAACAATGCGTTCGTTGTGCGCGGTGTCCAACACGGGTGTGGGTCCGATGAGAAGGATGGGCCAGGTCGATCGCGCGTCAGTCAGCATGGCGCGTGCATGTTCCAAGGTGGCTTCCGGCGGCACGCGCAGGGCGCCATCGAGTTCGGTGGTGTCGTTCACGCCGAAGGAGAACACCACCCGGCCATCAAACTCCGTGGGCAACCGCCGCATCACCTCGTCCCGCCAGTAACCGCGCAGGTCGGCGCTGGTGGCGCGACGCACCCCCAGGTTGTAATAGGTGATGTCGTGACCCGCGTCGCAGGCCGCCGCGCACGCCCGGCCGGTCCAGCCGAGGCACGCCGGGTCGCCGGTACCATTGACCAGGGAGTCGCCGACAAAACAAATGCGTAGGGATTGCATCGATCTCTCCAGTGGCTATCAACCTATCCAATAGCTATCAACCTATTCGGCTTAGCGACATCTATGTCGCCCGGTTTGTAGGGTGAGGCGGAGCTTCCACGAACACAATAACGTGCAGTGCCCTACCTAAGAGCCATTATAATGTGCAGTGCCCTGCCTAAGCGCCATTATAACGTGTGTTCGTGCCGCCGAACGGGTGCAACGGGTTTTGTTGCACCCCAGGCTGGAAGCATCGCCCACCGTACACAGCTTCGACGAAGCACGATGGTGGGCGATGCCCACCCTACAACGACTATCGACTTCGTTAGGGGGGTGTCGCCAACGCAAACGCCATGGGCACCTTACCGGGTGCACCCGCCACCTCACGCACCAGCCGCGGCACCAGGTAACCGGGCAGGCGTGCATTCAGTTGCCGCATGAGGTCCAACGCCACGTCATCGTGCACGGCAAAATGCGCCGCCCCCTGCACCCGGTCCAACAGATGCAGGTAGTAAGGTAGCACCCCCGCGGCGAACAAGGCCTCGCTCAAGGCCGCCAGGGCATCGGCGTTGTCATTCACGCCGCGCAGCAGGACGGACTGATTCAGCAGCGTGATGCCACGGGTACGCAGACGGGCGCAGGCGTCCACCACCGCGGCATCGATTTCCTGCGCGTGGTTGGCGTGCACCACCAGCACCGTTTGAAAGCGCGGGTGCGCCAGCCAATCGAGCAGTTCAGCGTTCACCCGCGTGGGCAGCACGATGGGCAGACGCGTGTGGATGCGCAGACGCTGCACGTGCGGGATCGCCCCCAGGGACCGGGTAAACTCCGCCAGCCGCCGGTCTGACAACACCAGGGGATCGCCGCCGCTTAAGATCACTTCGCGCAGGCTGCTGTCCGCGGCGATATGCGCCAGGGCACCCTGCCAATGATCCGCGGCGGCATTCGCCTCGGCGTAGGGAAAATGCCGGCGGAAACAATAACGGCAGTGCACCGCGCAGGCGCCGGTGGCGGTAAGCAGCACGCGCCCTGCGTATTTGTGCAACACACCGGGGGTAGCCTGGGCCGCCATATCCCCCACGGGGTCGCGGGTGTAGTCCGGATGGATATGCAGTTCCTCCCCCAAGGGCAAGACCTGGCGCAGCAAGGGATCGTCAGGATCATTTCTGGCCATGCGCGCCACAAACCCCCGGGGTACCCGCAGCGGAAACGCGTGGGCGGCGGCGCGGGCTTCGGGCAACAGCTCCGTACCCAGGCCCAGCAGGGCGAGCAACTCCGCCGGGTCGGTCACCGCCGCCGCCAGTTCGGTCTGCCAGGGGGGTGACTGCCTTAATAAAGGAGTTCCGGGTATCATGGCGGACGATTTTTCCATAATTTCACTGCGCAGGTGTTAAATGGCTACTTACAGTACCAATGAATTCAAACCCGGTCTCAAGGTCATGCTCGACAACGACCCCGGTTCCATCATTGAAAACGAGTTTGTGAAGCCGGGCAAGGGCCAGGCCTTCAACCGGGTGAAGATACGCAATCTCCGCTCCGGCCGGGTCATCGAGCGCACCTTCAAGTCCGGCGACTCCATCGAGGCCGCCGACGTCGTCGATACGGAGATGCAGTACCTCTACAGCGATGGCGAGTTCTTCCACTTCATGAACCCGGAGTCCTTCGAGCAGATACCGGCGGACGCCAAGGCCGTGGGCGACAGCGTCAAGTGGCTGAAGGAAGAGGACACCTGCCTGGTCACCCTGTGGAACGGCGTGCCCTTGTCTATAGAGCCACCGCACACCGTGGCCCTCAAGATCGTCGAGACCGATCCCGGCGTGCGCGGCGACACCAGCGGCGGCGGCGGTAAGCCGGCGAAACTCGAAACCGGCGCGGTGGTGCGCGTGCCCTTGTTCATCCAGAACGGCGAGGTCATCAAGGTCAACACCCGCACCGGTGAATACGTTTCCCGCGCGAAGGAATGATGTCGCGCTGATCCTGCCTATCGAGATTTCCCCTCACCCTATTCCCACCGGGGCGCAGAAGAATCGTCTGCGACCGTTCGGCGGGGAAAAGGTCCATCTGTGAACCGTCCAAGTATGCAGCCTGCCCCACCCAGCGACTGGCGACCCAGCGCCAGCCTAAACACTCTGCGGCAGCGCGCACGCCTGCTGCAGAAAGTGCGCGCCTTCTTCGCTGCCCGCGACGTGCTGGAAGTGGAAACACCGCAATTGTCCGCGGCGGCCACCACCGATCCGCAACTGCGTAGCCTGAGCACCCGCTACACCGGCCCCGGCGCGCCCCAGGGGCGCGCCCTGTTTCTGCACACCTCGCCGGAATTTCCCATGAAGCGCCTGCTGGCCGCGGGCAGTGGGGCGATCTTTCAACTGTGCAAGGTGTTCCGCGATGGTGAGGCCGGGCGTTTGCACAACCCGGAGTTCACCCTGCTGGAATGGTATCGGCCGGGTTACGATCAGCACCAGCTCATGACGGAGGTCGAGGAGCTGGCGACCCAGCTGCTGGAGAACCGCGTGCCCCTGGGCACCACAGAGCGACTGACTTATGAAGACGCCTTCCTCCGCCACACCGGCCTCAACCCCCTCACCGCCAGCCGTGAACAATGGGGCGACTGCGCCCGACAACATGGCGTCGACACCACCGGACTCGCGCCGGACGACCTGGATGGCTGGCGCGATCTGCTGCTCACCCACCTGATCGAACCGCACTTAGGCCAGGACCGGCTGACGTTTCTCCACGACTACCCCGCGTCCCAGGCGGCCCTGGCGCGCCTGCGTCCCGACAAGCCGGCGGTGGCGGAACGCTTCGAGTTGTATCTGCACGGCGTGGAGCTGGCCAACGGCTTTCACGAACTGGGGGACGCCGGGGAACAGCGACGGCGCTTCGACGCCGACCTCGCCCGCCGCCAGGTCCTGGGTCTTGCATTGACGCCAGCGGATGAACACCTGCTGGCGGCCCTCGAACACGGACTACCGGACTGCGCCGGCGTGGCCCTCGGGGTGGATCGGTTGGTGATGCTGGCCTTGGGGGCGCGGTGCGTGGCGGACGTCATGGCCTTTCCCATCGAACGCGCGTAAATAGCAGGCATAAATACGCTGCGCTCGCCTGCCCCCTGGGCAGTGCCCACCCCAGGGCGAACACCCACTACTTTTTAACTGCGATTTTCGTAGGGTGGATAAAGCGCAGCGTATCCACCAAGACCTTGCGGTCTTCTCGGCATAGCGAGAGAGATAGTATTGTGGATTCGGCGCTGGCGCGCATCGTGTGCCCTCTGGGCATAATCCAATCCACCCTACATGCCAGGCATGATCCGCCCCACCCGTCACACCTGCAGCCAGAAGGTCACCGGGCCGTCGTTGGTCAGGCTCACCTGCATATCGGCACCGAACACCCCACTTGCGACTGCGGCGCCCTGCGCGCGCGCCTGCGCCAGCAAATATTCAAACAGGCGGCGCCCCTGTTCCGGTGGCGCGGCCGGTGTAAAGCTTGGACGCAGGCCCTTAGCGGTGTCCGCGGCCAGGGTGAATTGCGGTACTAACAACAGTGCGCCCCCCACGTCCTTCAGGCTGAGATTCATCTTGCCCGCGTCGTCGGAGAATACCCGATAGCCAAGTACCCGTTCCAACAAGCGTAGCGCGCACGCCTCGTCATCGTCGCGCTCGACGCCGACGAACACCAGCAGCCCATGGCCGATGCGACCCACGGTCTCGCCCGTCACGTCCACCTGGGCCTGGGTCACACGCTGCAGTAGTCCGATCATCCAGGCCCGCCTCGTAGGTTATGCCGGAATCAAAGAGGGATAGTATTATAGGTTGGCTTAGGTCGTAGCAGGATCGCGCGGTCAGCGCCTTCGTAGGGTGGGCGGTGCCCACCCTACACCACTCAATACATCAGGACCCTGTTCAACAATGCCCACCCCGCCCCTGACCCTCCACACCCTCGGTCGCAGCCATCGCAGTCTGCAGGAACTGCTGGCGCTGCTACGCGCTGTCGGCATACAAACCGTGGTGGATGTGCGCAGCTACCCCGGGTCACGCCGTCATCCGCACTTCTCCGAGGAAAACCTGCGCATGACCCTGGACGGGGGCGGCCTGGTGTATCACTGGGCCGGGCGTCAGTTGGGCGGCCAGCGCGCCGGCCAGACGGTATCGGCGCATACCGCTCTGTCGTCGGAGGCGCTGCGCGCCTATGCCGATCACATGCAGACTGAAATATTCCGCAAGGGCATCCAGCATCTGATACAACTCGCCGGCAAAGCCCCTCTTGCCATCCTGTGCGCCGAGCAACTACCGCAAGACTGCTACCGCGCGCTGATCGCCGATTATCTCCACTGCCTCGGCGTCAGCGTGCGGCACATTATCGACAGCAACCACATCCTGGCACACACGTTGAATCCCCTGGCACGCTGGAAGGCGCCGTACATTATTTACGACCAACCCGGCCGGGGATCGCTCAAACTGGACAGTTGAGCGAAAAAGATCGTGGCCTCTTGGAGTGCGGGCGTTATCCCCGCTTTGTAAAGCGACGGCATGCGGCCGCACTTCTGCTACCCCGGACTTAGACAGCGCATCTTAATATCGGCGATGCCAGCGGCCAACACGCCCGCACGACGCTCACTGTAGAACTCCAGCAGCGGCAGCAGCCGCTGCGCGATGCTATCCAGCCACGGCTCGATGCTGTCGCCCTCGCCATTCGCCAGTCTTTGCAACGCCGCGTCGAGGCCGACAAACTCCAGACTTTCGGCCGCGGCGTTTTGATCAGGCAGCCGGGCAAACGCGGCGGTCTCGAGCGGCACCGTGTCCTGGCTGAAGGCCGGTATATCAATCTCCAGTCCGGACAATTCCGCCGCCTCCGGCAGCGCCATGGATACCCGCGCTGTCGCCGCTGCATCCGGCGACCCTTCTTCGACCATCGAAGGTTCGATCGCCTCCAGAGTCACTGCATGATCACCCCCGGTGTTGCGTGCCTGGCGTATACGATGCTCGGCAATCTGCATCAGCTCGTCATAGGTGTGCGCACCGGCCTCCTCCAGGGTCACCGCCCCCACATTCAAGCTCACGGGTATCTCGGTGGTACCGCTGACAAAGGGTTTTCTCGCCACCGCCTGAACCAAGCGGCGGCACAAGGCCTCCGCCTTCTCCTGGCTGGTCGCGGGGGCCACCACCGCAAACGCCGCCCCGCCGATGCGCGCCACCGTGTCCTCGCGCCGGCAGGTGGCGGAAAAAATATCCGCCAGCCACACCAGGATCCGATCGACCTGATCGTCACCGTGCTGTTGGTAGAGGGACTTGAACCCATCGATCTCCATGCGGATCAGGGCAGGCCTTGCCCATGACGCACGGCATAGGCCAGGCTCTGCTGACAGCTCTGTTGAAAATAGCGGCGGCTGCTGAGGCCGGTGAGGGGGTCGAGGGTCGATTGATCTTTCAGGGCCGCCTGCGACTCCGCCAGCTGGCGCGTGGTCAGGTCGAGCCGGCTCAGGGAATGCACCCGCGCCAGCAACTGCATGGGGTCGATGGGCTTGACCAGGAAATCGGTAGCACCACTGGCCAGGACCCGCTCCTTGGTTTCCTCGTCCTCAGCGCCGGTCATGGCAATAATGGGGATGTTGCGTATGCGCGGGTCGGCACTGGCGCGTATGCGGCTGATAAAAGCACAACCGTCGAGGCGCGGCATCTCGATGTCCGTGACCAGCACGCGCACCTCACCCAGCAGCAGCGTATCCCAGCCGGCCTCGCCGTCGCCGGCCATGACCAGATCGAATTCATGCTGCAGTTTTTTCTCGATGGCTTTACGAATGACGAGAGAGTCGTCCACCACCAGAATACGCGCCGCCCCTGGCCTCACTGTCGCTTTATCTGACATCGATGCACCCCAAGGCTTTACCCGGCCAACGGTTGGCGAGTACTTAAATTATTTAGAAGGACCTGCCCCACCCGGCTATTGTATTCGTGATTTTATTTGCAAATTATAGGCCGGCGACCCCTGGATGCGCCATCTTGCTAGCCATCATCCAGGGTGCCAGACTGGCACACCAGCCGGCCACTCCACGGGCTCACGAAACTACATGTTTTGGACAGGGCCGGCAAAATAAGGTGTAATCCGCCCGTGGACGGTTGGGGGCTGAAGACAGATCCCCGGTCTGGACCCCGCTAGGCGGGTTCGATATAACAAACCGCTATCTAAATGGTATATTCAGCCGCTAGCCCACGAGGCTTGGGGCATCCACACACTGCACCCACCTCTCGCACGCCGGAATGTCGGCCGATTAGCTGAAATAAATGTCAAAAAACAAAAGTTACACACGCGAAGAATTACTCCAATGCGGTCGCGGGGAGATGTTCGGCCCGGGCAATGCCCAGCTGCCTTTGCCACCCATGCTGATGTTCGACCGCATTATCTCGATCACGGAAAGCGGTGGTGCCAGCGGCAAAGGCCAGATCGTCGCGGAACTCGATATCCGGCCGGATCTCTGGTTCTTCGACTGCCACTTTCCCGGCGACCCGGTGATGCCCGGTTGCCTGGGCCTGGACGCCATGTGGCAACTGCTTGGCTTTTACCTAGGCTGGATGGGCGGCCCCGGGCACGGGCGCGCCCTCGGCGCCGGTGAAGTAAAATTCACCGGCCAGGTTACGCCGAAGAACACGCTCGTCACCTACCGCATCGACCTGCGGCGCGTGATTATGCGCAAGCTGGTCATGGGCATCGGCGATGGCGTCATGGAGGTCGACGGCCGGGCGATCTACCACGCCAACGATCTGCGGGTGGGTCTTTTTACTTCTACCGATAATTTCTAGTGAGGATTTAAGAGTGAGACGCGTTGTCGTGACAGGTTTAGGCATTGTTTCCAGCATCGGTAACAATAAAGACGAGGTGCTGGATTCCCTGCGGAAAGGGCGCTCAGGAATTGAACACTGCCAGGAGTATGTGGACCTCGGCTACCGCACCGCGGTGCACGGCCCTATCCGCCTGGATACGGAGGCGCTCATCGACCGCAAGATCCGGCGCTTCATGGGCGACAGCGCGGCGTTCAACTATATCGCCATGCAACAAGCCATCGCCGACGCGGGGCTGACGAAAGAACAGGTCTCCAACCCGCGCGCCGGATTAATCGTCGGCTCGGGCGGCGCCTCCACCGCCAACGTGGTCGCGGCCGTGGACCTGCTGCGCACCAAGGGCGTGCGCAAGGTCGGACCGTATATGGTGACACGCACCATGTCGAGCACCAATTCGGCCTGCCTCGCGACACCCTTCGGCATTAAGGGCGTCAACTACTCCATCAGCTCCGCCTGCTCCACCAGCGCCCACTGTATCGGCAATGCCGCCGAACTCATCCAGATGGGCAAGCAAGACCTCATCTTCGCCGGCGGTGGTGAAGAGGTACACTGGACCATGACCCTGTTGTTCGACGCCATGGGCGCTCTGTCCTCCAAATACAACGACAAACCGACCACCGCGTCGCGCGCCTATGACGCCGCGCGCGACGGGTTTGTCATCTCCGGCGGCGGGGGCGTGCTGGTGCTGGAAGAGCTGGAACACGCACGCGCACGCGGCGCCAAGATCTATGCCGAGCTCACCGGGTATGGCGCCACCTCTGATGGCCAGGATATGGTTGCACCCTCCGGCGAGGGCGCGGTGCGCTGCATGCGTCAGGCGCTGGAGCATGTGAAACAGCCGGTGGACTACATCAACACCCACGGGACCAGCACGCCGGTAGGCGATCTGCGCGAACTCGAGGCGGTGAAGGTGGTTTTCGGCAGCCAGGTGCCGCCCCTCAGCTCGACCAAATCCCTCACCGGTCACGCCCAGGGTTCTGCCGGTGTGCACGAGGCGATTTATTCATTGCTCATGATGGAAAACAATTTCATCGCCGCCTCCGCCAACATCACCCAGCTCGACCCGGCGGCGGAGGGAATGCCCGTCGTGCTTGAACGCCGCGACAATGTGACGCTCAACACGGTGTTGTCCAACAGCTTCGGTTTCGGCGGCACCAACGCCTGCCTGGTATTCCAGCGCTACAACGGCTGAGCGCACCATAGCTTCTTCTAAACGCGACGACATAGGCAATGCCTGACTCCGTAGAGTGGGCATCGCCCACCATCGGGAGCGTCGGCAACCATGTTGCGGCGGGCAATGCCCACCCTACCGCTGCAACTATAAACGACCGAGCGCCCCCCTATAGCTTCCTCCTTTTATACCCCTGCGGCCGGATCGCGACGCTGTTGTGGATCCGGGTGCAGAGAGTGCCGTCGGCCAGGTAATACCCATATTCAAACCGCGGCGTACTGCGGCCGCGTTGCGCCAGCTCCTGGCGGATCGTGGCCTCCTGTTGAGCGTCGAAGATGAAACGTAACTCCAGGTCGCTGCGGCCCTCGTGCAGAAAATCCAACGTGAGCGCACGCGTCCAAACGGCATAGCCGGGGAACACCCGGGCGCAGGCAATGGCCGCGATGGGATCGGCGAGGCAGGCCTGATAGCCGCCGAACATAAAACCTCCCATGTTGCGCGAGATTGAAGTCAGCGGCAGGCGTATGCGGAAGACACGCCCGCCATCGGCGATGTCCAACACCTTGATGCGCATCAGCCAGAAAGGCGGGAACAGCTCCAGGCGTTTTTTGTCCGACAGAAAGGTGAGGCGGCGGATAAATCTCGACAGGTTCATGCAGGCTCCCGCGCGTTCAAAGCGGGATACGCTAGCCCGGGGACCCGCCGGGCGCAAGCCGCTTCAGTTGAGCCTTGCCGCGGCCTGCAGCAGAACCGGCAGGCGGGCACGCACGTCGCGATGGTCCGCGGCCCCGGGGTCCAGCTCCAGGTAGCGGCGAAAATCCTCCAGCGCCGCACGAAAACACTCGAGCCGTTCGTAGATGCGGCCACGGTCACGCAAGGTCTCCGCGTTGTCCGGAACCAGGGCTAGGATGCAGTTGACCACATACAGGGCGCGATCGAAATCCTGCTGATGCCAATAAATACCGCGCAGGTTACGCAGGACGCGCACCAGGATATCGATCTTACTGGCGCTGGCGAGCAAATCGGCGGTCACCAGCGGCAGGTCTCCACCCTGCACCGTCTGCAACAGTAACCTCAGTTCGACCTCCGACACGACCTGGCCGCGCACGAAAGGGTCCAGCACCACCATGCTGCTGCCGGTGGCCAGCTTGACCAAAAAATGCCCAGGAAACGATATGCCCTCGAGGCTCAAGCCGAGGCGCTGGCCGACCGCAAGATAAATGATGGACAGGCTGATGGGGATGCCGCATTTGCGGTCGAGCACTTCATTGAGATAACTATTGCGCGGATCGTAATAGTCCTCCGCGTTTCCCCGGAATCCTTCCTCGTCGAACAGGACGCGATTCAGCACCGCCACCCTCTCCAGTTCACCGGCGGACGACGGCAGACGCTCGCGAGCCTGCGCAGCCAGGGCGTCCAGTCGCCGCAGATAATACGGGATATCCAGCTCGGGATAATCCTTTTGGGACAGCAGCAGAACCGCCTCCGCCAGATCAAATCCGCGTGCCTTATCCGCCAACAGCTGACGCAGGCGTTCCGGCGGTAATACATTTTGCATCGCTCAACTCCCTGACGTGCCGCACGCGGTCTTGCACCGGTGCGGACACACACTATTCCGTCAAATTCATTAACTGCTGCTTCTCGCTACGTGCCAGGCGCTTGACTGCCGCCTCGCGTACCAGTGCCTGCGAACGCCCGCCGCAGGGTTCACGGTAACGCAATGTCACCGGACGACGCCCACGGGTATAACGCGCCGCGCTACCCGCGTTATGTTGCTGCAGACGGCGCTCCATATTGTTGGTGATACCGGTGTAAAACGTGCCGTCGCTGCATTCGAGTATATACAGCTCCCATGTAGTGGGCGGACTCTTTACTACCTGCGTCATACCCTGCATGCAGCAGCGGCCGACCCCATGGTCGAGGTGCATTGCATCCTCAGCCTGTCACGGCAGTGCGTTTGGGCGCGTCCACGGACGCGGCGAAGGTGGCCGGTGCATCATTCACCTCGGTCTGCGCGGGGGCGCTGTGGTGTATGCTCAACTCGACTTTCGGGTGGCTGTTATCCTGTTGTGCGCGCTTGCTGTTGAGCTTGATATTGAGTTTGAGTTCGCTCATGGAATCGGCGTTGCGCAGGGCGTCTTCATACGTGATCTTGCCCGCCTCAAACAGAACGTACAAGGCCTGATCGAAAGTCTGCATACCCATTTCCGTGGACTTGGCCATGGCCTCTTTCAAGGCATGCACCTCGCCTTTGAAGATCAGGTCCGAGACAAACGGCGAGTTCAATAAAATTTCAATGGCGGCGCAGCGCCCACCCCCCGCCTTGGGCACCAGGCGCTGGGAGACCACACCCTTCAAGTTAAGCGACAGGTCCATGAGCAGCTGGGCGCGCCGCTCTTCCGGGAAGAAGTTGATGATACGGTCGAGGGCCTGATTGGAACTGTTGGCGTGCAAGGTCGCCATGCACAAATGACCGGTCTCGGCGAAGGCGATGGCGAACTCCATGGTCTCCTTGTCGCGGATCTCACCGATGAGGATCACGTCCGGTGCCTGACGCAGAGTGTTCTTCAGCGCCGCGAACCAGTTGTTGGTGTCGGCACCCACCTCACGGTGGGTGATGAGGCAATTCTTGTTCTTGTGCACATACTCGACCGGGTCTTCGATGGTGATGATGTGGCCGTGGCTGTTGTCGTTACGGTGGTCGATCAGGGCGGCGAGGGAGGTGGATTTGCCCGAACCGGTTCCGCCCACCAGGATCACCAGGCCGCGCTTGGTCATCACTACCTCCTTCAGCACCGGCGGCAGACCGAGGTCATCGAACTTGGGGATTTCCGTGGTAATGGTGCGCAGCACCATGCCCATGTGATTCTGCTGCATGAAAACATTCACGCGAAAACGCCCGATGCCCTCCGGGCTGATGGCGAAATTACATTCCTTCTCCAGCTCGAATTCAGCTTTCTGTTTGTCGTTCATGATGGCGTAGGCGAGCGCCTTGGTGTGCACGGGGGTGAGCCGTTGCGCCGTGGCCGGGGTCATCTTGCCGTCGATTTTCATGGACGGTGGAAAATCATTGGAGATAAAAAGGTCCGAGGCTTTTTTGCCCAACATAGCCTTCAGGAGGCTATGGAGGTATTGGGTGGCCTGTTCTTGATTCATGTCCGGACATCTCCCCGTTAAAGTCAATGATAACGTCTGTTTGCCATGGCGCTTCGGAACGTCATGTCAGGTCTTGCTGGCGTTTCTCAGGTATTGCGTCATGACTGACAGACTTTACTTTTACGTTTCCGATGAGTTGGTTGCGGCACGTTCTGTTAGGTCGCGCGGGGCGTCCGTTCCCCTACACCAGCGTGAGACACCCCCATCCCGGGGTGGCGATTGTACTGCCGTGCCAGCGCGCGCGTTCATACAGTATAGACAAGCTGTCGCACGCTGCCGGGCGACTGCGAATATTTTTCAGTCCTGCTTTCCCTACAGGATTACATTGAAAGAGGTGCCCCAGGGGCCAGTCAACAAAATCAAAAAGATAGCCTCCCGGCTTACGGCAAAGTCTCGCGTCGCAATAATTAAATTCCCGGCATCCGGCCCTTTTCTGTGCAAGATTTGTCATAATGGCCGCCGCCGGGTCCACCCAGAAACCCAATCATCACACCCATCGATCGATCTGCCTCAACACGCAGTGATAATACATAGACCATAAGGAGCTACCATGTCTGAACAAATGACCGACTCGGGCCTGAAGTACGAAGACACCATCATCGGGGACGGTGACGCGGCCGCCGCCGGACAGAGCGTGTCCGTGCACTACACCGGTTGGCTCACGGACGGCAAGAAATTCGATTCCAGCAAGGACCGCAATGATCCCTTCGAGTTCAAGCTGGGCGCAGGCCAGGTCATCCGCGGTTGGGATGAGGGCGTGCAGGGCATGAAAATCGGCGGCACCCGCAAGCTCACCATTCCACCACAACTGGGCTACGGCGCGCGCGGCGCCGGCGGCGTCATCCCACCCAACGCCACCCTGGTGTTTGAGGTGGAACTGCTGGCCATAGGCTGACCATCATGCCCGGCGAGATCGTGCGACGCGAACCGGTGTGGAGCGGCCGGGTACGCGTGCTGCATTGGACGCTGGCCCTCACCACCCTGTTGCTGTTGGCGAGCGGCTGGATACTGTCGGCGGAATATACGCCCCTGATGGCCAACCTCCACAGCGTGCATGTCAGCGCCGGCGTCCTGCTGAGCCTGGCCCTGGCGGCGCGGCTGGCCCTGTTGGTGTGGGGGTGCGGTGCAGAACATGCACGGGATTTCCGCACGACCTTGCGCGCCATGCTCGACATGCTGCGCTTCTATATCACCGCCGGCCGCGCACCACAGCCGGCGTATTATGCGCACAACCCCTTGTGGGCTCCCTTGTATCTTCTGTTGTTCGCGACCTTGGCCCTGCAGTCCGCGAGCGGGCTGACCTGGTGGTACGGTGGCGCGGCGGACCCGGAGTACACCCTGGCCCTGCCGTGGCTGTTGGGCTGGACGCTGCCGGAGTGGCACCACGCCGGCTACCGCGTCATCGGTACCTTCACCCTCGCCCATGTGCTCGCCGTCGGCTGGCACGACTGGAAAGGCACGGGGGCGGAAATATCCGCCATGCTCAACGGTCACAAAATCTTCATCATCCGACGGGCGTCCGATGTGCTGCCGGAGGCGTGGAAAAAGACCCAGGACCCACCCAACCCCGAGGGCGATTAAGCGCGCTAACGCGGCGGCGCCCCGGGGTTGCAACACAGCGTAAAACCGTCTAGTTTACCCACACTCATTCATCGGCCGATGCGTAACCGTTACCTCTATCCCCACGCCACACATGACCCGATCTCTCGTACTCCTCGCGCCCCTGCTGCTTCTGCTGACTGGCTGCGCCAGCCTGCTGAACTCGACCACCGGCCGGCTCGCGGGCGGTCTTTCCACCGCCATGCTCAACGAAAACGACCTCGACACCGTGCGCGACGGAGCGCCGGCCTACCTGCTGCTGGTGGACGGGCTGATCGAGGGAGATCCCAAAAACGAAAACCTGCTGATGACCGGGGCGCGCCTGTACAGCGCCTATGCCTCGGTCTTCGTCACCGACACGGAACGCGCCCAACGCATGACAGACAAGGCGCGCGACTATGGCGCACGTGCCCTGTGCCAGCGGGATAAAGCGGTCTGCCAGGCCCGCTCCAAATCCTACGACGACTTCGTCGCCGCCCTCAATGGCCTGCCGCGCGATGCAGTACCCGCGCTGTATACCTACGCCGCCGCCTGGGCCGGCTGGATACAGGTCCACGGCAGCGACTGGACTGCCATCGCTGACCTGCCCAAGGTCGAGGCCGCCATGCGCCGGGTGGTGGTGCTGGACGAGTCGTACGATCGCGGCGGTGCCCATCTATATCTGGGTGTGCTCAACAGCCTGCGGCCACCGGCCCTGGGCGGCAAACCCAAAGAGGGTCAGGCGCATTTCCTGCGCGCCATCGAATTGTCCGGCGGACGCAACCTCATGGCCAAGGTACAATACGCCGAGAAATACGCGCGCCTGGTATTCGACCGGCCCCTGCATGACCGCCTGCTGCATGAGGTGCTCGCCGCCGACGCTACCGAACCCGGGTTTACGCTGATCAACACCCTGGCCAAACAACAGGCGAAGAAGTTACTCGCCAGTGCTAACGACTACTTTTAGGGACCACCGATGACACGCTACTCACGCATAACAATAACAACCGCCCTGTTCCTGGCACTGCTGTCGATCACCCGCGCGCAAGCACAGGATATTAAAATCGCCACCATCGCGCCGGACGGTACCGCCTGGATGCAGGAAATGCGCAACGGCGCGGCTGAAATAGCCCGGCGCACCGCGGGACGCGTGAACTTCAAGTTCTACCCCGGCGGCGCCATGGGTAACGACAAGGACGTACTGCGCAAAATCCGCGCCGGCCAACTCCAGGGCGGCGCGATCACCGGTGGCGGACTGGCGGAGGTTTATCCCGACGATCAGATCTACAGTCTGCCCTTTATGTTCCACTCGTATGACGAGATGGACTATGTGCGCAGCAAAATGGATGGCCTCATTACTCAAGGCATGGAACAGCACGGCTATATCAGCTTCGGCCTGGCCGAGGGAGGCTTCGCCTATCTGATGTCGAGCAACCCGATACGCACTGTCGACGATTTGAAAAAAGAAAAGGTATGGATACCGGAGGGCGACAAGATCAGCCGCAATATTTTCGAGGCCCTGGGTATTTCACCCATCCCGCTTCCCCTGACCGACGTGCTCACCGGCCTGCAAACCGGACTGATCACCACCGTCGGCGCCTCGCCCACCGGCGCCATCGCGCTGCAGTGGCACACCAAGATCAAATATGTCACTGATACTCCGCTGATGTACTTCTATGGAGCCATGGTGGTAGACAAGCGCGCTTTCGCCAAATTGAGCCAGGCCGATCAAACCGTGGTACGTAGCGTGATGCAAGGCGTGTTCGACAAACTCAACCGGCAAATCCGCCAGGACAATGTAAAGGCGGGGGATGCGCTGCGCCAACAAGGTGTACAATTCGTTCAATTGCCGCCTGGTGAACTGGAAAAACTGCGCCAGATCGCGGAAAAATCCAATTCCAAACTCGCCACACAGGGAATCTTCAGTCAGGATGTACTCAAGATACTGGAAAGCCACCTGCAGAGTTATCGCAATAAATCGGCCAAGCCCGGTGTTCGAACCGGGCCATGACACAGGCCGCGCGCGCGCGCCTTACCCGAATGCTGCATTTTATCGCCCGGCTCGAGGACGGCTTGCTGATCGGTTTGCTGGCGCTGATGATCGTGCTGGCCGCCGCACAGATACTGCTGCGCAACCTGCTCAGTATTGGATTCGCCGGTAGCGATCAGTTACTGCGCCTGTTGGTATTGTGGATCGGCCTGCTGGGCGCGATCGCCGCCAGCCGCGACGACAAGCAGATAAAGTTTGACGTGTTGTCGCGTCATCTGCCGACCGCGCTGCGCCTCGCGGTGCGCTGCGGCATCGACTTATTTACGGCCGCCGTGTCTGCCGCCGTCGCCTGGAACGCGGGGCGTTTTGTACATTCCGAATACGCTGCCGGCAGCGTGGCCTTCGTCAGCGTTCCGGCCTGGCTCGCTGAGCTGATCCTGCCGTTGGCGTTCGGGCTCATCACCCTGCGCTATCTGCTGTTTTTCACTTCACACCTCAAACTGTTTGTGCAACAGGCCAGGGCGACATGATTGTCGCAGGCCTGCTGCTGCTCGCGTTGGTGCTGCTGGGCGCGCCACTGTTTGCCATTATCGCCTGCGCGGCCTTGCTCGGATTCTGGCACAACGAAGTGGACTTGTCGGCGGTGGCGATCGAAATCTACCGCGTGGCGGAAATGCCGGTACTGATTGCGATACCTTTATTCACTTTTGCCGGATACCTGCTGGGCGAAAGCCAGGCGCCACGGCGTCTGGTCCGGATGACCGACGCGCTCCTCGGCTGGATGCCCGGCGGATTGGCGGTGGTGGCGCTGCTGACGAGTGCCCTGTTTACCGCCTTTACCGGCGCCTCGGGGGTTACCATTGTTGCCCTCGGCACTCTGCTGTATCCCGCCCTGCGCAGGGCGGGATATCGCGAACCGTTCAGCCTCGGTCTGGTCACCGTCTCCGGCGGTCTTGGTTTGTTGTTCGCGCCCTCGTTACCGCTGATCCTCTATGGCGTTGTCGCCCAACAGTTGAATGTGGGACGCCACGTGACCATCAACGACATGTTCCTGGCGGGTATACTTCCCGGCCTACTGATGGTGGGGCTGCTGTCCATTTGGGGCCTGTGGGAAAATCGCGCTGCCCGCTTGCCGCTAACAGCGTTTTCCTGGAAGCGCCTGATCAGCGCCATGCGCGAGTCTATCTGGGAGCTGCCTTTACCGGCGCTGGTATTGGGCGGCATCTATAGCGGCACTTTTGCCGTATCCGAGGCTGCCGCTGTGACGGCAATGTATGTTCTGGTGATAGAAGTATTCGTAAACCGCGAAATCCGTCTCGCGCAACTTGCGCATATCATGCGCGAGTCCATGGTCATGGTCGGCGGGATATTGTTGATCCTGGGAGTCTCACTGGCATCGACCAACTTTCTGATCGACGCGGAAGTGCCGGCGAAACTGTTTGGCTTTATCAAGGCGCACATCGACAATAAATACGTATTTCTGATATTACTGAACTTTTTTCTGCTGGGCGTCGCGATGATGTTGGATATCTTCTCGGCTCTCATCATCATGGTGCCGCTATTGTTGCCCATTGCCATCGGTTACGGCGTCGACCCGGTGCATCTCGGTATCATTTTCCTCGCCAATATGGAGATCGGCTATTTCACGCCGCCGTTGGGCCTGAATCTGTTCATCGCGAGCATCCGCTTTAATAAACCTGTTTTGGAAATCTTCCGCTCCACTTTGCCATTTTTCTTCCTCCTGCTACTGGGAGTGCTCATCATCACTTACTGGCCGGCGCTTTCCCTCGGCCTGTTGCACCGCTGAGCCCTGGTACCGGGCACGACGTCCGTCGATACTAACGCACCCCACCACTCAAGTCCGTCAGCATGCCAGCCCCCGTCGAGCCGCAACCGCGCCATGTGCACCACAGCACATGGCGCTTTATGCTGATCATCGCGCTCCTGTCGACCCTCGCGCCCTTCAGCATCGACACCTATCTACCGTCGTTCCCGGACATCACCGCTGCGCTACACGCCAATGTGTTGCAGATGCAGCAGACCCTGAGCATCTACCTCATCGCCTTCGGTATCATGATGCTGGCGCACGGTCCGTTGTCCGACGCCTGTGGCCGCAAACCGGTGATCATGGGGGCGCTGCTCGCCTATATCGCCACCTCCATCGGTTGCGCGCTGGCACAAAATATCGAATGGTTGATCATCATGCGCGCCGGCCAAGGCCTGGCCGCCGGCGCCGGACTGGTCATCGGGCGCGCCATGATCCGCGACGTGTACGCCGGTGCGCCGGCGCAAAAACTCATGTCTAATGTGACCATGACCTTTGCCATCGCGCCGGCCATTGCACCCATCATCGGCGGCTGGCTGCACGAGTGGTGGGGCTGGCGTTCGATATTCTGGTTTCTCGCGGTCATCAGTTGCGGCATCCTGTATCTCGCGTGGGCGCACCTGCCCGAGACGCTGCCCGCGGCAGGACGCCAGCCGGTGCACCCGCGACCGCTGGCGCGCGCCTACGCCCAGGTAGTACGCAATCGTCGCTTCATGCGTCTGGTCGCGATGCTCACGCTGAACTTCGCCGGCATGTTTTTGTATATCGCCTCGGTACCGGCGCTGTTGTTTGGCGTGCTGCATTTTTCCCCCAGCGATTTCGGCTGGTTCTTCGTGCCGGTGGTGTCCGGTATCATGTTGGGGGCGTTTCTCTCGGGTCGCGTGGCCGGCCGTCTTGCCCCGCCTCAGACGATCAACCTCGGCTTTGCGCTACTCGGCGGCGCCGCGCTTGTCAACGCGCTGCAGGCCATACTGCTGACACCGAACATCATTACTGTGGTCATGCCCGTCATGCTCTACGCCACCGGTATGTCGTTGGCCGCGCCCAGCCTGACACTGCTGGCCCTGGATGAGTACCCGCAACGCCGTGGTCTGGCGGCGGCCGTACAGGGATCCACCCAGACGCTGTCCAATGCGTTCATCGCCGGCGTGCTCTCGCCCCTGCTCTCGGCGCATGTGCTGACGCTTGCCCTCGGCATGTTGGGGCTGTTGGCGCTGTCTTATCTTCTGTGGCGTTGGGAAACAGCATTGCCCAGGGAAATTCCACTGGGCCAGATTTAAATTCTACGACGTAAAGAGCGGATATCGGTTTTTGTTTGCGGGTGTTTGCCTGCGCGGCGACAAGCCGCCACACTCCCTCAGCGCTTATTTATTCTGTTGCGCCAGATACAACCACGTCTCCACCACCGTGTCCGGGTTGAGGGACACACTGTCGATGCCCTCCTGCATCAGCCATAGCGCCAGATCCGGATGATCCGACGGGCCCTGGCCGCAGATGCCGATATATTTGTTCGCCTTGCGGCAGGCCTGAATGGCGCGGTGCAGCAACACCTTCACCGCCGGATCGCGTTCGTCGAACAGCTCGGCGACCAGTCCGGAGTCGCGATCCAGTCCGAGGGTAAGTTGGGTAAGATCATTGGAACCGATGGAGAAGCCGTCGAAGTGCTGGAGGAAGTCCTCCGCCAGCAGGGCGTTGGACGGGATCTCGCACATCATAATCACCCGCAGCCCGTTGGCGCCGCGCTGCAAGCCATTCTGCGCCAGCAGGTCGACCACCTGGGCGGCCTCCGCCACGGTGCGCACGAAGGGTATCATCACCTCCACATTGGTCAGTCCCATGGTCTCACGCACACGCCGCAGGGCACGGCACTCCAGCTCGAAACAATCACGAAAGGCCAGCGAGATATAACGCGCTGCGCCGCGCAAGCCGAGCATGGGGTTTTCCTCCCTCGGCTCATAGCGTTCGCCACCCAGCATGTTGGCGTACTCGTTCGACTTGAAGTCGGACAGACGCACGATCACTGGCTTGGGATAGAAGGCGGCCGCCAGGGTGGCGATGCCTTCGGTCAGCTTGTGTTCGTAGAACGCCACCGGGTCGGGGTAGCCGGCGATGCGTTCGCGGATCTGCTGTTGCAGCTCCGCCGTTTGCTCGTGGAAATTCAGCAAGGCCTTGGGGTGTATGCCGATCATGACATTGATGATGAACTCCAGGCGCGCCAGCCCTATCCCTGCGTTCGGCAGCCATTGAAAATCGAAGGCGCGTTCCGGATTGGCCACATTCATCATGATCTTGAGCGGCACCGGCGGCATGTTGGCGATGTTGGTTTCGTGTACCTTGAATTCCAGCAGGCCGCGGTAGACCGAGCCGATGTCCCCCTCGGCGCAGGAAACGGTCATCGCCTCGGTGTCCTGTATCAAGTCGGTGGCGTTGCCGCAACCGACCACCGCCGGTATGCCCAGTTCGCGCGCGATGATGGCCGCGTGACAGGTGCGCCCGCCGCGATTGGTGACGATGGCCGATGCGCGTTTCATGATCGGCTCCCAATCGGGATCGGTCATGTCCGTCACCAGGACGTCGCCCGGCTGGACCCGATCCAACGCCTGCGCGCTAAGCACCACGCGTGCAACACCCGATCCAATACGTTGACCGATGGCGCGACCACTGATCACCTTCTCACCGCGCTGCGTCAGCACATAACGCTCCAGGCGCTGACTCGTGCTGCGGCTCTTCACCGTCTCCGGGCGCGCCTGCAGGATGTACAGCCGCCCGTCGATGCCGTCCTTACCCCACTCGATATCCATGGGGCGGCCATAGTGTTCCTCGATAGTCAGCGCCTGGCGCGCCAACTCCTCCACCTCGTCATCGGTGAGGGAAAAACTCAGGCGCTCGGCCTCGGACACCGCCACGGTGCGTGTACCATGGCCGTGACCTTCGTCACTGCCATACACCATTTTCAACGCCTTTTGTCCGAGGCTGCGGCGGATAACCGCGCGCTGGCCTTGTTTGAGGGTCGGTTTGAACACGTAAAACTCATCCGGATTAACCGCACCTTGCACCACGGTTTCGCCAAGCCCGTAGGACGCGGTGACAAACACCACGTCGCGAAACCCGGACTCAGTATCCAAGGTGAACATGACACCGCTGACGCCGGCATCGCTGCGCACCATGCGCTGGATACCGGCGGACAGCGCCACCTGACTATGGGCAAAACCGTGGTGCACGCGGTAGGCGATGGCGCGATCGTTGTATAACGACGCAAACACCTCGCGCACCGCCTGCAAAACGCTGTCCAGACCGCGCACGTTGAGCAAGGTCTCTTGCTGACCGGCGAAGGAGGCATCCGGCAGATCTTCCGCCGTCGCGGACGAACGCACCGCTACCGCCAGGTCAGCGCCTGCATCCGCCGCGAGCTTGTGATAGGCCAGGGCAATCGCCCGCTCCAAATCCGCCGGCAGGGGCAGCGCGAGCATCCATTCGCGTATCTGCCGGCCGCTGCGCGTCAATGCCGTAACGTCTTCCACATCGAGCCCGGCGAGTAGTTGCTCGATGCGGTGATCGAGGCCATCGTGGGCCAGAAACGCCCGGTAGGCGTGGGCGGTCGTGGCGAAGCCCCCCGGCACCGTAACGCCAGCGGACGCCAAGTGGCCGATCATTTCCCCCAAGGAGGCATTCTTGCCACCCACCACCGGGATATCCTGCATCCCCAAGGTTTCGAACCACCGCACATATTCCGTCATGAGTCGCCCTTTGTGGCGTGTGCCTGCCACGCGCGTTATGCATTGCTGCGTATCGATCGAGAGTCGCAGTCGCCGAATACCGGTGGCGGGGGTGCGATACCCGGCTGACCTGTCGCAACTATAGTCCTGAAGCGCAATGTCCAAGCTGTTACGTGGTGGTCTGCTTCCTCCTAATCACCCGCGTCACTACATCTGGCCCCTGGCTTCTGGCAGAATAGCCGAATGCAACGCCACGTCTTTTTTATTTCTGATCGCACCGGCATCACGGTCGAAACCCTGGGTCACAGCCTTCTGACCCAGTTCGCCGATATACAGTTCACTATACAGACGCTGCGTTTTATCGACAACGAGGCCAAGATGAATGCAGCGGTCGATGCCATTAACCACTGCGCCCGGGATACCGGCCAAAAACCCATCGTGTTCAGCACCCTGATCGATGCGGCCCAGCGCCAGCGCATCGCCGCGAGCAACTGCGTCTTCTTCGATATCGTCGACGCCTTCATACGGCCACTGGAAAGCGAGCTCGGACTCAGCTCCAGCCACACCATCGGCCAGTCCCACGGCCTGACGGATACCAGCGGTTACAGTCGACGCATGGATGCGGTTAATTTCTCCCTCGCCGCCGACGATGGGCAAGCCCTGCGCGACTACAGCCGCGCCGATGTGATCGTCCTTGGCGTGTCGCGTTCGGGCAAGACCCCCAGCTGCCTTTACCTGGCGCTTACCTATGGCATCTACGCCGCCAATTACCCCCTTACGCAGGAAGACCTGGAGGACTTGCGTCTACCGGCTGCCCTCGCCAGTCTGCGCAGCAAACTCTTCGGACTGCATATCGATGCGCTGCGCCTGCATCAAATCCGCCAACAGCGCCAACCCGACAGTCAGTATGCCTCGCTGCGCCAGTGCCAGTTGGAACTGCGCCTGGCCAAGGCACTGTATCGCAAGTTCGGCATCGCCTCGTTGGAGACTACCGCCATGTCCGTGGAGGAAATTGCCACTACTATTCTGCATCAGATGGCTCTCAAAGCGCGTCGCACCTGAGCCTGGTTTATGCGCAGACTGAACTGGCGTGATCCTGCCGACTACGCCTATATCGCAAACCTCTGGCGCGACCACAGGGCCTGGGAATTTCTGCGGCGCAACCCGGACTACCATGCCGACTGGCTCTGGTTCTCGACCACCTGGCAAGCGCTGGAAACGGACTACGGCCGGCCACCTGCGCGCGACTTCCAACTCTGGCAACAGGACCTGCGCGCCTACCGCGCTGAATGCACGGCCCTGCTACCGAATGTCCGACCTGTTGCCGACCAGGAAGGTGAACGGTTGCTGATTGAATGCCGGATGGGTGTTCCTATGGCTCTTAGGCAGAGCACTGCACCTTGAATACTGCGGTTTCTTTAAATTTCCTCTTGATCCGGATACCGATATGCCGTTACTCGGTGAACCGTTGGCATGGCGTCCTGTTGCAGTGCACTGCAGTCCCTATTTCATCCAGACATCGGCCACCTGTCGATACCCAATCTGGCGCAGGCGCTTCGTTGCCCTCGCTGATTTTCGATCTGTCGCTGCCATTAAAGACGCTACTCGATGCAGCAAAAAATTATTTGATCGCACAACAACAGCGCCTCGCCCGGGCAGGATCGCGGACTATCTCACCACGTTATTGACCATGCACACCGCTAGGTCTTGTGTCTGCGCGCGCTTGATGCCGACACCGACCACGCGCGACCGGAGGATGTGGCCGCACAACTATTTCCCCAACGACCAACGTCGAGTCCGCGCGCTCTATTCTGATGGCGGAAGGCAATCTGTTGCACGGGGGGCAATCACCGCCAGATACTTCTACTGAACAGTTACTGAGGAGAACAGTAATATAGTGCACACCGCTGTCTATGGGGTCCCCTTCTCCCTCTGCCCCCTTCGGGGAGGCACAACCCCCAGGTCGAGGGAGAAAATACTGCGCACTATTTTGGTGGTCGGATCAGTAATTACACCAGTAATGGTGTAATTAACGTCACGCCTTGTCGTTCAACACAGCCTTGCCAGCGTCCAACGGTAGACATGTGCTGATGGGGGGCTGCACACTGATAAAGCGCGGTTATCGGCCGACGGTTGCCCTGGTGATCAAGTGCATAACAAGTAGTCTTCTGGTACTTTTCAACGCACAAGGAGGTGATGATGAAAGACGAGAAACGGAATGAGAAGGTCCTGTTAGACTCCATGGTCAAGTTTGATTACCGCGGCTTTCAACACCATGACGTCAAGGACATCAGCATGTCAGGAATATTCGTCATTGCGAGGGACGGCACTCTGACGAAACTTTCCACCCACAGTCCAGTGGAAGTTGCCCTCAAGATGCGCACCAATGGCCAGACCAAGACGCATCTCTTCAAAGCACACGTGACGCGCGTCAACCGCGAAGGCGCTCAGCTCGAATTCAGCGACGCCGATGTGGATGCCTACAGTGCCTTGCTGCACCTCGGCGCGTACAAATTGCGTTGACCTTAGGTGCAACCCAGCTGACGCTGCGCTATCGTCATCTTTGTCCAACGGACCTTCTGCTTAATACGATTCGCTCCCATCGCCCACGCGCGCGACACCTGCGCTTCCTGCACGCTACTGATTTGTCGAGTTGGCTGGGTTCGAAACTACGGACACCACCTCCCGGTAGTAGGCAATCGCTTGCCAATCCTCGCCTCCATAAACCAACCGCCAGCCCTTCCCCCCGTCCCTACTTCTAACCCATCTTTTTATTATGGTTACTGCCCATGCCTCTTCCTGGTGTTTCTTGACAAATCAAATTATGATTAGTATATTATTAATTACTTATATATA
>JAYUFH010000377.1:0-3919 GCA_043738765.1 Pseudomonadota bacterium
CCGGGTTCCCCCGATGCCTTACGAAAGGACTATCCTAATATGCTGTTTTTGACCGGCGCCGCGGACACCATCAGCCAGCTGGCGGCGCAGTTTCAGCTGCCGGCGGGTTCGCCCTTGGACAGGTTAGGGCGGGTGTATCTGGTGGATCCAGCGGGTTATTTCATGATGAGCTATCCCGCCGATGCGGAGGGTGAAGGTATGCGTCGGGACCTGGTGCGTCTGCTCAAGATTTCCAAATCCGACTAGCGATGCTGAAGACCAGCAAATCGGCAAAGTTTTTGCGCCTGGCGATGTTCTCCGCGCTGTTTGCCTTTTTGATGGTATTGATCGGCGCCTATGCCCATATCTCCCGGGCCGGACTCGGGTGTCCCGAATGGCCAGGTTGCTACGGACGCTTGTTCGCGCCGACCACGGCACAGGAGTTGGACGAGACGCGGGTGTACGCCCCACGGGTCACGGACGAAGAGGCCAAGGCGTGGAAGGATACGCTGCACCGTTACGTATCCGGATCCCTGGGTCTGTTGATGTTCCGCCTGCTCTATCTGGGCTGGCAACTGAAAAAGCGCTATCGCAAACAGCAAGTGATCATACCGGCAGTGGTATTTCTGCTGGTATTCTCCCAGACCATACTGGCGGCGATCACTGTCACGCTGCAGTTCAAGCCGCTGATCATGATGTCGAATCTGGTGACGGGCCTCACCATCCTGGGTCTGCTCTGGTGGGTGGCGTTACGCGAACAGCGGTTCTGGAAGCCGGTCAATGCAGCACCCGCGGTGCTGAACGATTTACGGCCGCGGATCTTTGTCGGCCTGCTGCTGGTGGTGGCGCAGATCGTTCTGGGCGGCTGGACCAGCGCCAACTATGCCGGACTGGCGTGCCCGGATTTTCCCACCTGCCGCGGCGCCTGGTGGCCCAATATGGATTATGTCGAGGGTTTTGCCCAGTGGCGCGCTATCGGGCTTGACTATGAGGGAGGCATGCTGAGCCTGGCGGCGGCGACCGCCGTGCATGTGGCGCATCGCCTCGGCGCCGTGATAACGTTCCTATACGTAGGCTGGCTGGCGCTGCACACCATGCGCCTCGGTTACGAAAATAACCTGTGTCGTTATGGGTTTCTGGTGCTGGTGCTGGTGGTCGCCCAGGTCTTTCTGGGGGCGACCAATGTGTTGTTCCACCTGCCGATCATCTTGGGTGTCCTGCATACCGGGTTTGCGGCGCTGCTGCTGCTGAGTCTAATTACTTTGAATCATGTGGTGCGCCCGCGTAAACTCAGCCCCACCTGAATAGACATAACGTCATAAATAATGCCGCCTGGCAGTGGCAGTTGTAGGGTGAGGCGGAGCTTCCACGAACACAATAACGTGCAGTGCCCTGCCTAAGCGCCATTATAATGTGTGTTCGTGCCGCCGAACGGGTGCAACGGGTTTTGTTGCACCCCGGGCTGGAAGCATCGCCCACCATCGTGCGCTGCCGATGTTGTGTGCGGTGGGCGATGCCCACCCTACAAACCAGGCGTTATTTATCTCGCTATATTTAACCAGCGTTAATAAAGATTGTAAGGGGGAGTGGTCATGAGAAGTGAAAGCCAAGTTGCTATCGAAGCGCCGCGTGGCCGGCGTTTGCTCGCCCTGGCGGCGGAGTTCTATGAACTCACCAAACCACGCGTGGTCATGCTGATCGTCTTCACCGCCGTGGTCGGCATGTTTCTTTCGACCCCGGGCATGGTGCCATGGAGTGTGTTGTTGTATGCCACCCTGGGCATTGCTCTGGCTGCCGGAGCGGCGGCCAGCATCAACCACCTGCTGGATCAAAAGGCCGATGCCGTCATGGCGCGCACGCGCGCCCGTCCCCTGCCCACGGGCAGCCTCACCTCGCGCCAGGCCCTGAGTTTTGCGCTGTTGCTGGGCGTGGCGTCCATGCTGCTGCTGGCCGTGAAGGTGAATTTGTTGACGGCGGCGCTCACTTTCCTCTCGCTCATCGGCTATGCAGTTATCTATACGGTATTTCTGAAACACGCCACACCACAGAATATCGTGATTGGCGGCGCCGCCGGTGCCGCGCCGCCGGTGCTCGGTTGGGCGGCGGTCACCGGCGAGGTCACCGGCGACGCGCTGTTATTGTTCCTCATCATCTTCGTCTGGACGCCGCCGCACTTCTGGGCGTTGGCGCTCTACCGCCAGAAGGAATACGCCAAGGTCGGCATACCCATGCTGCCTATCACCCACGGCCCCGAATTCACGCGCCTGCATATTCTGCTCTACACCATCATGCTGACCGCGGTGACCATCATGCCGTTCGCCACCAAAATGAGCGGCTGGTTCTATCTGATCGGCGTTGTGCTGCTGGACGCCATGTTCCTGAATTACGCCTGGAAGCTGTACCGCCAGTATAGCGACGACCTGGCGCGCAGGGCCTTCGTGTATTCGATACAGTATCTGTCGTTGTTGTTTGCGTTGTTGCTGATTGATCACTATCGCCTGTATATCGCCGAGGCGTTGCAGTCGGCGCTGTACTAGCTGGTCGTTACTGCTCGGGAACATCTGAATACGCCCCCCGCTCCATGGCAGAGGCCAGTATTTTGTAGGGTGGGCATCGCCCACCAGCAGTGCCTATCGACGCCCGGTGTGGTGGGCGCTACCCACCCTGCATGTTTGTTCTCTCCGCGCATCTCGCCTGCCAACTCAGCCCTATAGCCAGCCACGCCGCCGCAGTGCCTTTTCGATTTCCACCGCTACAAATGTCACCGATGACATCAGCAGACAGAAGGCCAACTCCCCCAGCGACAGCGGACTGGTCTTGAAGATAGCGTTGAACATCGGCACGTAAATCAGCAGCAGTTGCAGCCCGAAGGTAAGGCCGACGGCGCCCAACAGCGGCTGGTTCGACGCGATGCCGAGGGTGAAGAGGGATACGCTCTCTGAACGGATGGCCAGCACGTGCGTCATTTGCGCCAGGGTGAGTACCGTGAAGACCATGGTCTGCCAGTGTGCCGAGCCGCTGCGGATCGCCCAGGCCTGGGTGAATAAGCACAGTGCGCCGATGAGCAACCCGACCCAGAGTATGTGCTGCCACATGCCACGGGCGAAGATACTTTCGTCCGGCGGTCGCGGCGGTCGGCGCATGATGCCCTTCTCCTCGTTTTCCACCGACAGCGCCAGCCCCGGCAGGCCGTCGGTGACGAGGTTAACCCAGAGGATGTGTATCGGCAGCAGGGGGATAGGCAGGCCCAGGAACGGTGCGAGAAAAATGGTGAAAATCTCGCCGGAGTTGCCGGTCATGACAAACTTGATGAACTTGCGGATGTTGTCGAAGATGCGCCGTCCCTCGCGTACCGCCGAGACGATGGTGGCGAAATTATCATCCAGCAGGATCATGTCGCTGGCTTCCTTGGCCACATCGGTGCCGGTAATGCCCATGGCGATACCGATGTTGGCCTGTTTCAATGCCGGCGCGTCGTTCACGCCGTCGCCGGTCATGGCGACGAATTCGCCGGAGCCCTGCAGCGCCTGGACGATATTGATCTTCTGTTCCGGTGAGACGCGCGCGTAAACGCGTACATTGCCAGAGGCCGCTTTCATCTGTGCATCCGTCATCTGTGCCAGGTCCTTGCCGGTGAGTACCTGCCCGCCTTGCTCCAGGATGCCGATGCGCGTCGCGATGGCGCGTGCGGTGGCGGGATGATCGCCGGTGATCATCACCGGGATGATGCCGGCGGACTGGCACAGGGCCACCGCCTCTCTTGTCTCATTGCGCGGTGGGTCCAGCATCCCGACGAGACCGAGGAAGGTAAGATCCTGTTCGATTGCCCCGGCTGAAATATCATCCGGTAGTTTGGGAAAGTGGCGCACCGCCAGGGCCAGTACCCGCAAGCCTTCGTCCGCCATGCGTTCCACGGTGGCGATGAGGTGCGCCGTGTCGA